>JALWZI010000001.1 GCA_027002755.1 Campylobacteraceae bacterium
TAGGCGTTGGACCAGGGGGCGTGTCCGGCGATATACCAGCGCAACCCCAGCCCCAGTGTATGGGCGAAGAAGGCGGCGATGAGAACCACCAGGGTGATCCGCACCGGCCACTTCAGGGAGAACTTCGGCCGGAGAATGTGGACAAAGGCCAGGATCAGCAGCAGCAGGCCCGCCAGGATATAGACCGGGACGAGACGGTCGAAGATATTGAACTTGTTGTAGGCGATCTCCATCTCGATGCGCTTCTGGGAGGGGATGATCTCCCCGCCGTAGAAGTACTGATACTTCTTGAGCACGTCCAGCGCCGCATCGGCCTTTTTCCATTGGCCGGTACTGATGCCCTCTTCCACATTCTTGAAATAGTTGGCCGTGATCAGACGAACCAGCTCCGCCTCTTTTTTCGGGAACTTCTTCATCGCATCCAGGGGAGAGTACCAGCGATGCATCTTGTCCCCCGGTTTGGGGAAGATACGCAGCAGCGTCCCCTGAAAGACCATATAGGCTACGTTGAGGCGCTCATCGGCTTTGAGGAGCTCTTTGTCATATTTGCTCTGATCCGCTGCGCGCTTCCGGGAGGCGGCGACGACATCCTCTCTGAGCAGATAGGCCCCGGTCTTTTTGTCGAAGAAATCGTCGTAGGAGACGTAGCGGGTATCCTTGGGAAGGCCCAGCTTTTTGGCGATGAGAGGATGGGAGATCTTGATCATCCGCAGTTTCTGATAGACCTGGGGCTCCACCAGCATCCCCAGCAGCACCTGGTCGGCACTCATCCCCAGCATTTCGTTCTTGCGGGCGATCTTGGAGAGAAGTTCATGGGCGACGGTATCCATGGGTTTCATCCGTCCGCCGTTACCCTGGACCACCAGGGTCCCGAAGCGCAGGGCGTGGCCCGCATCGATGGAGCGGATACTCTTGAGCTCCTGCGGCGTGATCGTAGAGGGATCGATGGCCGCTGCCTGGAGCGGTGCCGTCCCCTGCCAGAGCAGTCCCGCCGTCAGCAGGGCCGCTACGGGGCGTTCCAGCTTTTTGAGCCGGCGGCGCAGGGCCTGGAAGCGCCCTTTGGGGGAGAGGTAGCTCCAGAGGAAGCCCACCGCCAGCAGCAGATAGCCCAGGTAGGTGATCAGGGTGCCCGGATCATGATTGACGGAAAGCACCGTTCCCTTTTCGTCCATATCGTAGGAGGACTGGAAGAAACGGTAGCCCCGGTAGTCCAACACATGGTTCATATAGATATGGTAGGGCATGGTGACGTTGTGCTCTTTGTCGATGACGGTGACGAAGCTGGAGTAGGAGGCGGGGCTCATGGAACCGGGATAGCGCTCCAGCTGGAAGTCATCCAGCCTGATGGCAAAAGGAAGCGGGATGATCTTGGCCCCGTAGCTGAGCTTGACACCGATATCGGGAAAGTTGACGATCTCCGGCGTGCCGGGCTGGGCCCGACGGCCCTGGAGCCGGACTACCCGGCTCTTGCCGTCATGACTCACCTTCATCACCAGCATCTGGGGGTATTTCCCCCCGGGTTTAAGCGCAGCGCTCTTCCAGACGATCTTTGCATGAGGGATCACCTGGCGCAGAACCAGAGAGTTGCCGGCGAAGGTGTAGAGCTTGCGGGGCTGGAGAGGATGGAGGCCCACCGGAAGCTTTCCTGCCTTTCGGTCCGTCATATCTAGCGTCTCCATCGCCACCGGGGTTTCGATGGTCAGGTTCCCTTCCTTCTCGGCGATGTAGATCGTCGGTTTGACGGTGGACTGCCTGCCTTCGAAGGAGAGGAGGAAGCTTCCCATGTCTTTTTCGCTCCCCTTGGCCAGGTAGAGATCCTCCCCCTCCCCACCTGAGGCCACCTTCAACGCCAGGACCGTCGCCCCTTTTTGAGCGTCGGGAACCGCCGTCTCCCGGGCGGCGGGGAGATAATCCAACAGTTCCAGCCGAACCTTTTTGCCGTTGAGCTCCAAAGTGTCGCTGATACGGTTTTTGGTCATGGAGGAGAGGTAGAGGGGCCGTTCGAACTCCGCGATCTTGTCATGATCTTTGAGCGCCACATTGAGCATCATCACATCGCTGACCATGAGATGACTGCTCTGCCCTTCCCGGATATGCTGGATCCCTTCATAACCCACATAACGGGTTAGCAGCGCTCCCACCGCGATCAGCAGAAAGGCCATATGGAGCACCAGCTGTCCCCACTTCTCACGACGGTACATCCGGAAACGGACTATGTTGTAGAGGATCGTCGCGGAAAAGTAGAAGAGGAGAAACTCGAACCATTTGGCGTTGTAGATCAGGGCTCTCGCCGTCTGGGTGCCGTAATCGTTCTCGATGAATGTGGCCGTGCCGATCGCCACGGCGAAGATCAGCATCAGAGCCACCGCGACTTTCATGGAAAAGATCTTGTTCAACATCGTCATACCGCCTAATCACGTACGTAAAATTGGCCGATTGTACCGTGATAGATTTAATCCATGTGTGCAAAGTTTTGCAGGAGAGGGGCGCTAAGGTTTTTTTAAGATACTATCTTCTTCCACTCTCCTGTGTCTCTATCACTTCAACCGGTCCCAGCTCTCGGCGATACTCACCGAACATTTCAGGGGAACCTCCAGCAGATAGATCCGCTCCATCATCTGCCGGAAACGCTCCGCGATCCTCTCCGCTTCGGCCTCTTCCGCCTCGAAGATCAGTTCGTCGTGGATCTGCAAAAGCATCCTGGCAGGAAGGGCCTCTTCCCGGATCAGGGTGTCGATCTCCAGCATCGCCAGCTTGATCAGATCCGCCGCACTCCCCTGAAAGACGGTGTTGACCGCTTCCCGGAGGATCGCCGCCTTCATCATCCCCGAAGCCCCTTCATAGTCGAAGACC
>JALWZI010000002.1 GCA_027002755.1 Campylobacteraceae bacterium
GCTCAAAGGAGACGAAAGCCCCGAAGAGATCACCAATGCTGTGAAAGCCAGTGGCGCCTGTCCTCCGTTGAATAGGCAGAAGATGAAAGCTCTGGTGACCTTCCTGCAGGCCGGAGGAACGGTCGAACATGCCGGTGGCAAAAAACTGGAAGTCCCCAAAGGAGCCAAATGCCCCGTTTGCGGGATGTTCGTCTCCAAATACCCCAAATGGGCCGCCGAAATGGTCGTGGACGGCAAGACCTACTGGTTCGACGGGGTCAAGGATATGATGAAATTCTACATCTTCGACGGTGACTTTCCCTATGACCGGAGCAAGATCGAGAAGATGCTGGTGACCGATTTTTATACATTGGAGGCGATCCCTGCCAAAGAGGCCTACTACGTCATCGGCTCCAGACTCTACGGCCCCATGGGCAATGAATTGATCCCCTTCAAGACCGAAAAAAAGGCCAAAGATTTCATGGCCGACCACGGCGGAGACCGGATTGTCCGCTTCGATGAGATCACGGGGAAGATGGTGATGGGGTTGGATGGGATCGATTATAGTGAGGAGTGAGAAGTGAGGAGTGAGGAGTTGGAAGGCGCCTACAGCGCAGTTGCAAGTTGCAAGTCGCAAGTCGCAAGGAGTGTCGCCTTTGGCAACGTCATTGGTCATTTGGCATTTGGCATTGGGGACAGGGCTTTAGCCCTGCATACGGGACTGAGGTCCCGCCTCCATTCAATCGCGTTGCGAAGTAACGCCCTGACATCCAAAATCCAAAATCTTCCATCTTCCATTAAAAAAACTCGGTTCCTCATTCCTCATTCCTCATTCCTCACTCTCCCCCGTAAGGGGGAATCATGATCCGTCCCTTCTACGTTGTGATGGTCGGTTTGTTCGGATTGCTCCTGCTGATGGCGGGGCACTATGCGGGTTTCGATCGGACCGGCGTGTTGCAGAAGCAGCGGGCCCTGGTGGCGGTGACGGGTCTGGACGCTCCCGCGCTCGGTGTGGAGTGGTTCGAGCCCAGGGAACGTCGCTACGAGGCGGCGGTGAATCCGGCCTACCCGGAGCTGCTGCCGCCGGATCGGCTCGATTTCGTCTATGGAGATCTCTATGGGAAGTAATCCCTTTTTCCACTTCCTGACCCTCAATCTCTTCGCCGAACGGCGTAAGCATCTGGCGGTCGTAGGGCTCTCGGTGCTCCTGATCTTTCTGCTGGCTTCGACCCTCTTCATCTCCTCCTCGTTGCAGTATTCGCTGCACGGGGCACTGGTGAGTGAACCCGATTTCGTCGTGCAGCGGGTGAGGGGGGAGCATCTGCTTCCGGTGCCCTCTAGTTGGGCCGACGAGATCGCCGGGTTCCACGGCGTGGACCGGGTCGCCTCCCGTGTCTGGGGACGCTACTACACCGAACCCAAAGGCAAAAGCTTTCTCATTATCGGGATCGATTTTCTGGAGGATCAGAGCCACGAGGCCCTGGCCAAGCTGGTCGAAGAAACCGATCTGCGGGCGTTCCTCGCCGGGGATTCCATGATCGTCGGTGCAGGGACAGCCCGGTGGATGCGCAGTCACTTCTATCAAAAGGGTTACAACTTCCTGGCTCCCGACGGAACATTCATCCGGCTCAAGCTCTTTTCCGTCCTTCCGAAGGAGAGTTCTCTGGTGGGAGAGGATCTGATCATCGTCCCCATCGAGACCGCCAGAAAGATCCTGGGACTGGGGCCCGATGAGTCCACGGACATCACCTTCAACGTTCCCAACGACGACGAACGCGCCAATATCGAAAGCAAGGTCTCCGCCATGCATTACGATCTGCGGATCATCTCCAAGAAAGAGACCCGCGGTGCCTACGAGCGGCTCTTCAACTACAAGGGGGGCTTTTTCCTGGTGCTCTTTCTGATCGTTCTGCTGGCCTTCGCCCTGATCCTCTATCAGCGGGCCAGCCAGGTCTACTCCCACGAAAAACGTTCCATCGGAATCCTGCGGGCTCTGGGCTGGAGCATCCGGGACGTGCTCAACCTCAAACTGGCCGAAACCCTGACAATCGTCGTCAGCAGTTTCATTCTCGGGACGGTGGCGGCCTACTTCTATGTGTTTGCCCTGGGAGCTCCGCTCCTGCGCCAGATCTTTCTGGGGAGCGGGAATCTCCACTCCGCCATCCCGCTGGTACCGGTGATCGATTTCTCCATCCTCACCTCGATCTTTCTGCTCTACGGCGTGAGTTTCATCGCGGCGGTGCTGATTCCTGTCTGGCGAATCGCCGTGACCGATCCCAAGGAGGCGATGCTGTGAATAGTGAGGAGTTGGGAAGCGCCTGCGGCGCAGTCGTAAGTTGTAAGTCGCAAGTCGCAAGAAGTGTCGCCTTAGGCGACGTCATTGGTTATTGGTCATTGGTCATTGGTGGCAGGGCTTCAGCCCTGCATGCGGGACTGAAGTCCCGCTTCCAAAAAACTGCGTTGCAACGCAACGCCCCGAAATTCTCAATTCTCAATTCTCAATTCTCCATCAAAAATCTACCCACTACCCACTACCCACTACCCACTAAATTCGGAGTTGTCCGATGAATTCCATCATTCAGATTCGTGGGTTAAATCGCCATTTCGACAGCGGCGAGGAGCGATTTCACGCTCTGAAAGATATCGATCTGACGGTGGAAAAGGGAGAGTGTGTGATCCTGCGGGGGATCAGCGGCAGCGGCAAGACGACGCTGCTGAGTATCATCGCAGGACTGGATCACCCCAGCAGCGGGGAGATCCGGGTGGAAGGGGAGGCGATCGCCAAACTGCCCGACCGGCATCTGAGCCGTTTCCGGGGACGGCACATCGGGATGATCTTTCAGCACTACAACCTGATGGAACA
>JALWZI010000003.1 GCA_027002755.1 Campylobacteraceae bacterium
TATTCCAGATCTGATGTTTGAAATGGTGCAGGATCCGGCCACCGGTACACATGCCGCTTCCGGCGATGATGATGGCCCCGCGGGCCACATCGTTGATCCGTTTGGAGTCTTCCACGTCGGGCGTGAAGATCAGCCGGGGGAACTGGAACACTTCGCCGTCCTCTTTGTAGAATCTCTGACAACGGGGACTGAGCTGATCGACATATTTGTTGAAGACATTGGTGGCCCGGATCCCCATGGGAGTATCGAGGAATACTTTGCAAAAGGGGAGCTCTTTGTCCTTGTGCATCTGTTTCAGCACGCAGAGCAGATCCTGGGTCCGCTCGATAGCGAAGCTGGGGATGATGACGTTCCCCCGGTTGAGCAGCGTGTCGATGACGACCTTTTTGAACTCTTCGATGCTCTTTTTTAGCGGGCGATGATCCCGATCGCCGTAAGTGGACTCGATGACGAGGCTGTCGGCGATCTTCGCTTTTTCACTGAAGGGCATCACCACTTCGACCTTGTTCCCCAGGTCTCCGCTGAAGACGATCCGCTTCTTCCCTTCCCTTTCGGTGTATTCGATCTCGATAAAGGCCGATCCCAGGATATGCCCCGCATTGCGATAGCGGGCCCGAACCCCTTTGGCGATGCGCATCCATTTGCCATAGACGGCATAGACCGTAGGCCGCAGCCAGACGTTTTCGACATCCTCCACCGTATAGAGAGGCTGACGCACCTTCTTCTCCTCGCCTCGGCGCAAGGCCTTACGATAGAGGGTCCGGTACTCCTCCTCCATCAGTTTGGCACTGTCAAGCAGCACGATGTTGGCCAAGTCGAAGGTCGCCTCGGTGGCGTAGATGGGGCCACGGAACCCCTCCTTGACCAGCTTGGGGATCCGCCCTACGTGGTCCAGGTGGGCATGGGTCACCAGCAGTACATCCACCTCTTTGGGGTCGAAACCGAAGGGTTCCCAGTTGCGGTGTTCCTCCCGCCCCTGATACATTCCGCAGTCCACCAGGATCTTGACGCCGTTCTCCAGTTTCAACAGATGACAGGAACCCGTCACTACCTCATCCGCTCCATGAGACTCCAATATGGCCATTTTATGCCCCTTCATGCGAGTTTTTTACATTATACTCCAAAAGGTTAACCAAGGAAGTGACACGCTTCAACGGTCGAAAGGGAGGATCGGTCTGAAAATATTTAACCCAGAATATGCAGTAGAGTCTGCGTTAGATGGGCCGGTGCTCGGTCGGCAGGGGTGTTCGGCCAAAACGTAGGCGCACCTGGAAGGTGCGTCGAGGCTTTGGGTGGATCGCCCATGTCACCGATGATCGGTACAGATCACGTAAAGTCTAATGCATATTCTGGGTTTAAGTTAGAAGAAAAATATTGATGCGGTTGAAGGAGGAATATGGAGAAAGAGCTGAGGAAAAAGCTGGAGGCTAAAAAGCGTCACCCTTTGAGCATTCCCAGAGGGGTGACGGGCTTTTCGTTCTCGGTCATCTTTTGGGCGGGATGTCTCTTGCTCTTTTTTCGGGTCAGACTTTTTTTGGCGGGTTTTTTGACCGAAGCACTCTTGCCCGGTACGCTGCTGAGAAATCTCAGGGGATCGTTACCCACGAAGCCGCCATGGGATGCGCTGCTCCGTCGGGCCACCCGGGGGGCGTTGCGCGAGATGGGACGATCGACATGGCGGGGGGGATAGCCGCGGATGATGACGGGGGTACCGACGCTGGCCCAGTTGTACATCTTCTGGGCGAAGCCGTTCTCCATCCGGATGCAGCCGTGGGAGGCAGGATAGTTGGGGACGTACCCCAGGTGCATCGCCACGCCGTAGTCTGTCAGACGCAGCATATAGTCCATGCGGGCTCCGCCGTGGGGCTCCGGGTACTTGCTCGAGACGTGGCGCAGCTCCTTCTCCAGGACCCGGAAACGTCCGGTAGGTGTACGTCGTCCCGGTTTGCCGGTGGAGATCCAGCCGTGAAAGAGCATTCGTCCATCCTCGTAGGCATAGGCCTCCTGCTCACTCAGGTCCACCACGATCTTCTTCCCCGCCTGGGCTGTCTGCAGTACCGCGAACAGCATAGCGGTGATCACCAGAATTTTTCTCATACCCCATCCTTTTGTCATACTTCCTGTCCGAAAATCCTGTTTTGGGATATCATAGTACTGGAATTCATATTAAAATCTATAATAATATTAAAGAATATATAATCATCGGTCCATCTTTTGCACCATTTTACATATATAGCGGACTGATATATTGTAAAATATGAGACACGCACATCCGGAGGTGCCGCCATGAGCAACAGTGAGATCGCCGCATTTTTCAAAACCCTCGCCGACTACCTGGAATTGAAAGGCGATAATCCTTTCCGCATCCGGGCCTACCGCAACGCGGCCCGAACCATCGAAACCAGCGGTTACGACTTCACCAAACTGGTGAAAGAGGGATACGATCTCTCCCAGCTCCCCGACATCGGGGAGCGTATCGCCAAGAAGATCGTCGAGATCGTCACCACCGGGAAACTGACGAAGCTCGAAGAGGTCAAAAAGGAGTTCCCTCCTCACATCCTGGATCTGCTCAAGATCGAAGGGATCGGACCCAAACGGGCCCGGGCTCTGTATGAAAAGCTCGGCATCGGCTCTCTGGAAGATCTCAAAAAGGCCGCCGAGGAGCACAGGATCCGGGAACTCCCCGGCTTCGACATCAAAACCGAGGAGAAGATCCTCAAAGGGGTCGTCCTCTACAAAAAGGAGGGGAAGCGCTTTCTCTACGCCGAAGCGGAGCCCTACGCCCTGGAACTCCACGACTATCTCAAAGATTTCAAGG
>JALWZI010000004.1 GCA_027002755.1 Campylobacteraceae bacterium
CTTTCATCTCCACCTTTTTCCCCAGGCGACGATTGAGGGCCGCACAGAGATACCAGGCGATCTGGGCCCCACAGATCTCGGCGTAAGGAAAGGAGCACTCCGGCTGTTTCTGGTTGACGATGGCGTAGGCGGGAGGAGGGGTCTCGGGAACGATGTGGTGATCAGTGATGATCAGGTCGATCCCTGCTTCTTGGCAGAGTTCTGCCGCTTCTACCGCGGCGATACCGTTGTCCACCGTGATCACCAGATCGGCATGGGAAATTTTGGGAAAGAGGGTCGTCGAAAGGCCGTATCCGTCACGGAAACGGTTGGGGATGATCCACTCCAGCGGCACGTCGATCTCTCGAAAAAAGCGACGCATAATCGCCGTGGCACTCACGCCGTCCACATCGTAGTCCCCGACCAGAACGATCCGCTCCCCTGTTTCGATCGCCTGAGCGATCCGATCGACGGCACGATCCATATCTTTGAAACGTGAAGGATCGGGCAGATCGCCCAGACGTAGAAACCGATCGTCGAAACGCTCTTTCAGCCGGGCTTCCACCGCTTCGAGGGAAGCGAGCCGGGGATAGGTATGTCGCATCAGCCCCGCTGTTCGACGGCAGCCTTGACGAAGGAGAGGATCGCGGGATTGGGATGCTGCAGGCGGGAGGTGAACTCGGGATGGAACTGTACTCCCAGGAACCAGGGATGATCTTTGACCTCCACCGCCTCGATCAGGCCCTGGGATTCTCCGGTGACCTCCATCCCCGCCGCCTCCAGCTGCTCCCGGTAGAGGGGATTGGCTTCGTAGCGGTGGCGGTGCCGCTCATAGATGGTGCCGCTGCCGTAGGCTTTTTCCAGATTGGAGCCGGGCTTGACGTCACAGCGGTATTCGCCCAGACGCATGGTCCCCCCCAGAGGAGAGGTGGTGGTCCGAACCTGGCGGGTGCCGCTGGCATCGATGAACTCGTCGATGAGGTAGACCACCGGATGGCGGGTATTTTCATCGAACTCCATGGAGTTGGCGTCCTCCATCTTCAGAACGTTCCGGGCGAACTCGATCATGCTCAGCTGCATCCCCAGACAGATTCCCAGGAAGGGGATCTTCTCCTCCCGGGCGTAACGGATCGCCTCGATCTTCCCTTCGACACCCCGCTGACCGAAGCCGCCGGCTACGAGGATCCCGTCGACGCTTTCCAGAAACTTCTCCGCTCCGTCCTCCTCGATCTTTTCGCTGTCGACCCATTCGATCCGTACCCGACGGTCCAGATGAGCCCCCGCATGGATCAACGCTTCGGTGAGAGATTTGTAGGACTCTTTGAGATCCAGATACTTGCCGACAAAGGCGATCTTCACCTCGTCGGAGGGGGCGATAATACGGTTGACCAGAGAATTCCACTCATCCATGTTGGGAGAGAGATCGCCCAGGTTCAACTGATGGGAGATCGGGGTCAGGATATCCTGGGCCAGGAAGTTGATGGGGACCTGATAGATGGTAGGAGCGTCGATCGCCTCGATGACGCTGTCGAGATCCACGTCGCAGCTGTAGGCGATCTTTCGCTTGAGATCGGAAGGGACCGGCTGTTCCGCCCGCAGAATCAGCATATGGGGAGCGATCCCGATGCGGCGCAGTTCCTGGACCGAGTGCTGGGTCGGTTTGGTCTTGAGCTCCCCGGCCGCTTTGATATAGGGAAGCAGCGTGACATGGATGTTCATCACCTGGCTTCGGCCCAGTTCGTGTTTCATCTGACGAAAGGTTTCGAGGAAGGGGAGTCCTTCGATATCCCCGGTAGTCCCTCCCAGCTCGACGATCAGGATATCCTTGCCCTCTCCGGCCCGGCGGATACCGTCTTTGATCTCGTTGACGATATGGGGAACGACCTGGATGGTCTTGCCCAGGTACTCCCCTTTGCGCTCTTTTTCGATGACCGACATGTAGATCTGTCCGGTGGTGAAGTTGTTGGCCCGGGTCAGAGAAGTGTCGAGAAAGCGCTCGTAGTGTCCCAGGTCCAGGTCGGTCTCCGCTCCGTCTTTGGTGACAAAGACCTCTCCATGCTCCAGGGGAGACATGGTGCCGGGGTCGACATTGATATAGGGATCGAGCTTCAGAACCCCTACCCGAAGTCCGGAAGCTTTCAGGAGCGTACCGATACTGGCGGCGGTGATCCCTTTGCCCAGGGAGCTGAGCACCCCTCCGGTAATGAAGATATATTTGGTCGCTTGATGGGACATCGAAGTGATCCTTTGTTAGGCGATAATCGGCATGATGATGGTGATGAAGTTCTCGTCACGAACGAGGAAGGGGAGGGTCGAATCGTTGAGCCCGATGGTGAAACGGTCATGATCGACCTGTGCCAGGAAATCGAGAAGATAACGGCTGTTGAGAGAGATCTCAAATCGGTCGGTGATCCCGGTCTCCAGTTCGATCTCGGTCTTGGCCTCGACATTGTCATCGGAGAGGGCGTTGAAGAGCACCGCGTCACTGAGGAAGGTGATCTTGATATCGTTGGCGATCGTGGTAACCATCCGGATCGCTTCGAGCATCTCTTTTTTGGGAAGCTCGATCTGATATTTCAGGGTCTTGGGGATGATCCGCTCGTAGTCGGGGAACTTTCCGTTGATGAGGCGGGTAAAGAAGAAATAGTCGTCACTGGTGATGATCAGCGTGGTCTCATCGTAATGGATCTCGATCCGGTCGAGGAAGAGTTTCTGGATCTCCAGGATTGCCTTTTTGGGAAGGATCAGGGCCAGCTCCTGGGCGGAGGTGTTGGGGATGGTGGCGACAGCCAGACGGCGGGTATCGGTCCCTACCAGGTCGGTGGTATCG
>JALWZI010000005.1 GCA_027002755.1 Campylobacteraceae bacterium
CTGATCCCTCACCGGAGAGAGCTTCTCCGGGACAACGCTTCCTGCACTTTCCCCCGTTTCCGATATGCTGTGTGTAACTGTTTACACAGTCGCAGGCTACCATAGAGTGATACAATGCGGGAAAGGGGTGGAAGATGCGAAGAATACTGCTGCTCGAAGACGACATCATTCTCCAGGAGATCATTGAAGAGTTTCTGATCGAACGCGGCTACCGGGTCAATTGCTACTACGATGGGGAGTCGGCGCTGGATGCGGCGATGAAAGAGCATTACGACATGCTTCTGCTGGATGTGAATGTCCCCGAGATCGACGGCTTCGAGCTTCTGGAGTACCTTCGGGAGATCCGCAACCGCACCCCGGCGATCTTCATCACCTCACTGGGGGACCTGAAGAATCTGCGCAAAGGCTTCGATCTGGGGGCGGAGGATTATCTGAAAAAGCCCTTCGATCTGGAGGAACTCGCGATTCGGATCGAGCACCATCTGCGTCAGGGGGGAGGGGATATCCGGGAGTGCGGGCCCTTTACCTTCCAGCCGGAACGGCATCTGCTGCTGGGGCCGGAGGGGGAGCGGATCCCGCTCAAGGCCAAAGAGTCCATGATCCTGGGCTATCTGCTCAGCCGCCGGGGGGAGGTGGTCTCCTTCGACGAACTGATCGCCAACCTCTGGGACGAAGAGCAGACTCCCACCTACGCCACCATCCGCACCTACATCAAAAACCTCCGCAAAATCCTGGGGCACGAAATGATCGAAAACGTCAAAGGGGAGGGGTATCGCATTGACGCGTCTGAGCGGATATGAGAAGCGTTCGCTTCTGCGTTTTCTGAGCCTCTATCTGGGGTCGGTCTTCGTGCTGCTGGCGATTATCGGCTGGCTATTTTTCGAGCACAACGCCGCGATGATGAAGAGCGCCATGAAGTTCGAGATGCTCTCAGAAGCCCATCGGATCGAGTCGCGTCTGACCCAGGCACTGATGCAGCAGCCAGTGATGGATCGGGAGGATCTGACCGACGTGCTCAAAGGGATCCGAAGCCGCCGGTTCAAGGTGGGCTACTACGATGCCGATCATCGTCCCCTCTACAGCGAAATCAGCGGGATCCCCGGATTCGAGAAGCCCTTCTATGCCGGGAAACGGAGCTGCTACAGCATGATCAAATGCCCGTTGGGCAAAGAGGGCGTCGCCTACATCGCGCTGCAGGAGACCAAGCTCAAGGGGATGATCCGGGCCCTGCGGTGGAAGATCATCGGCTACCTGGTCCTCTCCTTTCTCTTCATGTCGGTGGTGGGGTATTTCCTGGCACGCCTGTTCATGCGCCCGATCCGGGAGAAGATCGAGGCACTCGACCGCTTCATCGAAGAGACCACCCACGAGCTCAATACCCCCGTCTCGGCGATTCTGATGACGATCCGGCAGCTCAAAGGGGTCGAGGAGAAAAAGCTGCGGCGTCTGAAAGCCAGTGCTCAGCGTCTGAGTACCATGTATGACAGTCTCGCCTACGGTTTGGGCCGGGAAGTAGAGGAAGCACGAAGCGAAGCGCTGGACCTGGCCGAGATCTGTGCCGAGCGCTGTGACGCCATGGAGCCGCTGGCCCAGAGCAAGCGGATCGCCTTCGATATCCGGCTGGAGCCCTGCCGCATCTGGATGAACCGGGAGGAGCTGCGACGCCTCATCGACAACGTCCTCTCCAATGCCATCAAATACAGTGATCCGGGTGGGGAGGTGACCGTCACCCTGGAGCGGTGCCGTCTGAGTGTGGCCGACCGGGGAATCGGCATGAGCCCTGACGAGCGCCGGGAGATCTTCAAACGCTATACCCGGGCCAACAAAGAGCGGGGCGGCTTCGGGATCGGATTGAGCATCGTCGCCCAGATCTGCCGGGATCACGGTATCGGCCTGGAGGTGGAGTCTGCCAAAGGGGAGGGGAGCCGCTTCGTCTTCGATTTCCGGCCGCTGAGGGAAAAAGGCGGTGCCGGCGCTCCTGCCAATCAATGATTTTCTCTTTTGCTTCACGTGCAGTCAAATTTTTCAAAAATACCCTCAAATGACTACGACGAATGACCTCAAATAACCTTTAATGACTACTACACACGTATTGCATACCGATCCGATTAGAATGGGAAAGTCTATTCGAAAGGAGACGAAATGAAAACAGCAAAATGGATACTCGTCGTATTGGTCGCGACAGGTTTGGGAACATTGGCAGCCGAGGAGGCCGATCCCTGCGGGATGGGTCAGAAAGGGGAAGCACACAAGGCAAAATCGGGGATGATGTCCCCGTCCGATACGATGAAAGCTCCGGAGAAAATGGGGCAAGGAATGATGAAACCTTCGGCTTCGATGGAAAAAGGGGCGATGCAAAAGGGGATGATGAAACCTCCCTTCGGCAATCCCGAGGATGTTGCCTATGCCAAAAAACTCTGGACCAAGCTGCATACGGCGGGCTATGACCGGGTCCACGGACACCTCTACGTGGGTGGTCCTCCGCACGGCAAGGTACGGGAAGTGAGCGAAGGAGTCATCGACGGTCATCTGGTCATCGTCAAGACCAATTACCGGGGCAAGGATGTGACGGTCGAGAAGGCCGCAGCCAATCCGAAAAAATATCTGAAGTCGGTGACGGTGATGGCCAAACGCCCAGGCTATGACCCGGAGGATAAAGATTGGTTCTGGATCAAGTACGCTCCCGACGGTTCGGTCATGAGCAATCCCAAAGGGATGAAACTGGCAGGAAGAGTCGCCAAAGGCAAGCCCGTCGGCTGTATCTCCTGCCACCAGTCGGCTTCGGGCAACGACTTCGTCTTCTCCCACAACAAAACGGTCAATGCCGAGGTGACGTGGATCGGGGATGCGACGCTGAAGTCCAAATTTTTCGATCTGACAAACCCGTAGGAGTACAACGATGAAAATGTCGCAGATCGTTCTGACCGGAGTGTTGTTCTTCGGCACTACGGGTACCTGGGCCACCGGGATGGATGCCCGTCAGGAGGTCTCTCTTCCGGCGACGCTGAAAACCCACATGCTTCACAATATGCGCGATCATCTCCTGGCGCTGCACGAGATCCTGGATGCCCTGGGACGGGATGACAGCGACAAAGCGGCCCAAATCGCCGAATCGCGACTGGGGATGTCCTCGCTGGCTCTGCACGGAGCAAACAGGGCAGGCCCCTACATGCCTCCGGCGATGCGCAAAGCCGGGATGAGCCTCCATCACGCCGCCAGCCGCTTCGCCCTGGCGGTGCAGGAGGAGGATTCCCAAAAGACCTACAAGGCCCTCAGCCAAATCACCGCCTCCTGCATCACCTGCCACGCGCAGTTCAGGCTGCGCTGACTCAGGCGTATCACTCTTCCCAACTTTTCATCAAGCCTTTGAGCCGCTCGAAGAGGGTGGTGAAATGCTCCTGCAAGGTCGACTCTACCTCCACCGAGGCCAAAATGTCTTCGAACCCGATGGTGGCCAGGATTGTCCGGTCCCCTTCCCGGTAGATCGAAAGACGACAGGGAAGATAGACGGAGATCTCCGGGAGTTCGCTCAAGGCCTGCTGGGCGCCGGCGGGATTGCAGAGTTCGTAGACCGTGATCTCCCGTTCGATGGGAAATCCCTTGCTCTCCAGGATCTCTTTGAAATCGTAGGAGCCTAAAACGCCGAAGCCGAAGCTCTTCGCCCGTTCGGCAAGCTGGGACTCGATCTCGCTTTTCGTTTTCGTACTTGTGACTCGATAGATCATCTTTATTCCTTTTTTTGAAAGTTTATCGCAATGGTGTGTAGCGTTTCTGCAGGAAGTATTGCACTGCACGCAGAGTGCACACCGCACACCCTACAATGAAAAAGAATCTAACCAAAGGATCAAGAGAATGAAAACCGATCGGCGAAACTTCCTCCGAATCGCACTGGGGATCTCCGGGGTGACAGCCGCCGCCCTTTTGGCAAAGGGAATGATGGGAGGCCGGATGGGAATGCAGGGAGGCGGCCAGGCAGTGAAGGAGCAGGAGAACCGATTTTTCAATCCTCTGAGAATCCCTCCCGAAATCAAAGGGGAGTTGAAAAACGGGATCCGCCATTACGACCTGACCCTCCAGAGCGGAATCAGCGAATTTTTTCCCGGCATCAAGACCCCGACCTGGGGGATCAACGGCCATTATCTCGGGCCGACGATCCGTCTGAAACGTGGAGAGGAAGTGGCACTGCGCTGGTTGAATCGATTGCCCGAGAGTACCACGATGCACGGCCACGGGATGCATCTGCCCGCCGTGATGGACGGCAACATCCATCAGGTCATCGAACCGGGCCGAAGCTGGGTCGCCCGTTACCGGGTCGATCAAAAGGCCTGCACCAACTGGTATCACCCCCATATCATGGACCGGACGGCTCAGCACGTGATGTTGGGGCTCGGCGGGATGATCTTCATCGACGACGAGGAGAGTGCGGCGCTCCCCCTCCCCAAACGCTATGGCATCGACGACATCCCTGTGGTGGTGCAGGATCGGCTCTTTACCAAAGAGGGATATTTCGCCTATCCGCAGAACATGATGACGGTGATGCACGGATTTTCGGGTGACACGCTGCTGATCAACGGAACGATCGCCCCCTATTTCGAAGCGGAGGAGGGCTTGCTGCGGCTCCGGCTGCTGAACGCCTCCAATGCCCGGATCTATCGGTTTGCCCTGGGAGACGGCCGGCCGATGCATCTGATCGCGGGGGACAATTCGTTCCTCGAACGGCCGGAGAAGGTGGATGAGGTCCTCCTCTCCCCGGCGGAGCGGGCCGAGGTGGTCCTGGATCTGAAGGGGATGTCCGGCCGGGATCTGTTCCTGGTGGACCGTGAAAGCGGAGCGGGGGTTCTGCGGATCCGAGTCGGCAAAGCAGCGACGGCACGCTCCGAGATCCCCAAGCGTCTGACCCGTCTGGAGAGTTTGGAAAAAGTTCGGCCTACCGGCAGCCGAAGCTTCGACCTGGAGGCCCGGGGACCCGGCCGGCTGGTGATCAACGGCAAGGCGATGGATCCGCAGCGCATCGACGAGAAAGTGCCGCTGGGGGCCTATGAGATCTGGACCGTCCGCAATGTGGGAATGGGGATGGGGCGCATGATGGGGATGAATCACAACTTCCACATGCACGCCACCCATTTCAGGATTCTGGAGCGTAACGGCAGCGTTTCCGGGGTACGGCCCTGGGAACGGGGCTACAAAGATACGGTCTTCCTGGCCCCGGGGGATGAGGCGAAGCTGCTGGTACGCCATACCGACTATGCCGACGCCAAGGTGCCCTACATGTACCACTGCCATATCCTGGAACATGAGGATGCGGGGATGATGGGACAGTTCGTCGTCGTTTGACGTGAATCGAGAGGGAAAGGAGGAACCCATGATGCACTATGGACCGATCTTTGGCATGGGATGGGGATGGATCGTCCCGCTGCTGGTTGTGGCGGGGTTGATCTATCTCTTCACGAGAGGAGCTTCCCGGCGATCTGCCGACGGGGCACGCCGGATCCTGGACGAGCGTTTCGTCCGGGGAGAGATCGACGAAGCGGAGTATCGAAAACGGATCAGGATCCTGAAAGGAGACAACGATGCATCCCCATAAAATACCCGACCATACCCATGCTGCCGAAGGGGGTCACGACCATGGCGGCGGACACGAAGGAAACGAAGGGCATCAGCACCACGCCGAAGAGATGAAACGGCGTTTTTACGTCTCCCTGGCGGTGACAGTCCCGATTCTTCTGCTCTCACCGATGATTCAGGGATGGCTCGGATTCCGTCTGGACGTTCCCTATCGGGAAGCGATCATTTTCATCCTCTCCACGTTTATCTATTTCTACGGCGGATGGCCCTTCCTGACCGGAATGGTTACAGAGATCCGCAAGCGCAAACCCGGGATGATGACGCTGATTACTCTGGCGATCAGTGTCGCCTATTTCTATTCGGCCGTCACGCTGGTCGTCCCCGGCGGCAAAGAGTTCTTCTGGGAGTTGGCCACGCTGATCGACATCATGCTCATCGGCCACTACATCGAGGCCAAAAGTATTCTAGGGGCCTCGGACGCCCTGGGGGAGCTGGTGAGGATGATCCCGAAGACCGCCATGAAGATCCGGGACGACGGCGAGACCGAAGCGGTCCCCATCGACACCCTCCGTCCGGGGGATCGCATTCTGATCCGCCCGGGGGAGACCGTCCCGGCGGATGGGGTGGTCGAAGAGGGGGAGAGCCTGAGCAACGAAGCCTTTCTCACCGGAGAGTCGAAACCGGTCTCCAAAAAACCCGGCAGCGAAGTCTATATGGGGAGCAGCAATATCGACGGTGCCCTGAAAGTGAGGATCACCAAGAGCGGTGCCGAGAGCTACCTCTCCCAGGTGATCGAGCTGGTGCGCGAAGCCCAGTCGAGCCGCTCCCGTAGTCAGGATATGGCCAACCGGGCCGCCGGATGGCTTTTTTATGCCGCCGGGGGTATCGGAGCGGTGACCTTCGCGGTCTGGTCGGCTCTCGTCTCCCCGATGGACGCGGTGTTACGCACCGTGACCGTGCTGATCATCGCCTGCCCCCACGCTCTGGGGCTGGCGGTTCCGCTGGTCGTGGCGATCTCTACCTCTCTGGCGGCAAAACGGGGGATCCTGATCCGAAACCGCCAGGCCTTCGAAAGCCTGAGAAAGGTCGATGCGATCTGCTTCGACAAGACCGGAACATTGAGCGAAGGAAAACTGGAAGTCTCCCGTTTCGAAACGGTCGGAGAGGCCGGGGAGCTGCTGGCCCTCGCCGCCGCCGTGGAACGGAACTCCGAACACATCATCGCCCAGGCGATCGTCAACTACGCCCAGGCCCAGGAGGTTCGAATATCGGAGGCCGACAAATTCACCGCCTTCCCGGGGATCGGGGCCAAAGCCCTGGTAGAGGAGCACGAGGTGATGGTGGGCGGGCCGCGCCTCCTGGAGCGGGAATCGCTGGAACTTCCGGAGGCTCTGGAGCCCTTCCGCCGGGAAGAGTCGACCAAAGTCTGGGTGGCCGTCGACGGGCAGCTCGTGGGAGTCTTTCTGCTGGCCGATCGGATCCGTCCGAGTGCCGTCGGTGCGATCGCCGCCATCAAAAAACTGGGGATCGAGACCTGGATGCTCACCGGAGACAACGAAGCGGTCGCCCGTGAAGTGGCAAAGACCTGCGGGATCGACCACTATCGTGCCGGACTGCTGCCCGACGAAAAGGTCAAGCGGATCCGGAGGCTCCGGGAATCGGGCAAAACCGTCGCCATGGTGGGAGACGGCATCAACGACGCCCCTTCGCTCCTGACGGCCGATATCGGTATCGCCATCGGGGCGGGGACCGACATCGCCATCGAAAGTGCCGACATCATCCTGACCCAGAGCGATCCCTCCAGCGTCGTCCATGCGATCCGGCTCTCCCGGGCCACGACCCGCAAAATGCTCCAGAACCTCTGGTGGGCCAGCGGATACAACATCGTAGCACTCCCCCTGGCCGCCGGGGTGCTCGCCCCCTGGGGAATCCTCATCGATCCGGCGGTGGGGGCGATCCTGATGTCCGCCAGCACAGTGATCGTCGCCCTCAACGCCCAGCTGCTCAAACGCTATGGGTCGGCTTGAGAGGAGCCGCCTGTACATATCGGTTGCACACTGCTCCTGTAGAGTGTAAAAAAACGAGAGGAGTTAGACGATGCGACGGAAACAGTCGTTCTTTCTTTTGGTCTCCCTGCCGCTTCTTTTGAATGCCGCGGACTGGGATGATTCCCGGCAGATCGAGAGAGGCAAAGGCCTCTATGCCGCCAACTGCACCTCTTGTCACGGAGTGCGGGCCGAGGGGGGCCTTCGATTCGAGGGACGGCGCTCCCCACCCGCGCTCAACGGCAAAGGCCATGTGACCCATCACTCTCCGGAGACGCTCCTGGCCCATATTCGAAAAGGGGGCACCAAAAGAGGGGAGTGGATGCCTGCTTTTGAAATGCGTCTCGACAGCAAAGAACAAAAAGCGGTTCTGGCCTATCTCTATAGCCTTTGGCCCCGGAAGACATGGAGCCGTTATGAAAAGAAATTCCCTCTCAAATCAATGAAGGAGTCACGATGAAACAAAGTATCTACAGTAATCTTTTGGCGGGGTTGCTGCTTTTCGGAGGAGCCGCGTCTTTCGCCACTGCCGGTTGGGACGATCCGGCGTCTATCGCGAAGGGAGAGGAACTTTTCGCCAAAAACTGTGCCGTCTGTCATGGGGTCAAAGCTGCGGGAAAACCGGGGGTGGATTGGAAAAAGAAGCTATCTGATGGCAGTTTCCCTCCGCCGCCGCTCAACGGCACCGCCCATGCCTGGCATCACTCCCCCAAGCTGCTCGACCGGATCATCGCCCAGGGGGCCAAAACCTACGGGGACGCCTACAAAGGATGGATGCCGGGATTTGAAAAGAAACTCGATGCCTCTGATCGTCTGGCGATCCTCAAATACCTTCACTCTCTCTGGCCCGAGGAGATCCGGAAACGCTATGACAAACATTTCAAACTGGAAGAGTGAGGGGCGATCGATCCAGATATAATTTCTCACAAAGGAGTCGAAATGAAAACACAGACCTTCGAAGTCCTCAACGTCAAATGCGGCGGCTGCGCCAACACGCTGCGCACCAAACTGGAGCCGGAGTTCGGTCCGGTGGAGGTGGATCTGGAGTCGATGCCCCGACGGATCACCCTGCAGATCGACGAAGACCGGATCGCAATGCTCCGGGAACGTCTCCGGAAACTGGGATACCCCATGGCCGACGAAAGCCTGGGGATCCTGGATGCCGGAGCCGCCAAGGCCAAAAGCTTCGTCAGCTGTGCCATCGGGAAGAAGGGGGAGGAGAAATAGCGTTTTTCTTTTTCTCCCGATTCCCACTTCCCTCTTTCTACTTAACACTTCCGTAACACCTTCTGTCGTATCATCCTCCGAAACTGAAGGAGGTAACGGGCATGAATGGGTTGAAATGGATCTTTCTTCTGATCATGACAGGCAGCTTCATCGCAGCGCAGGAGGCTGTAGTCGTCGCGATTCAGAGTGAGAACCGGATCATTGTGCAAAACAACGGGAAACAGTATCCGATACGTTTGGCGGGTATCGCCTCCTTCGCTACGGCGGGTGTTCGACAAGCCGAGGTTCCCTGGCAGACCAGAGAAGCATTTTCCGCCAAAGTCAGAGAGATACTGGAACACAGGATAGCTGTAGGCAGTGTCATCCACTATGCCGTGATCGATGATGGAGATCGAGGGGCTGAGTATGTTTGGCTCTATGACG
>JALWZI010000006.1 GCA_027002755.1 Campylobacteraceae bacterium
CCCCCAGGGACTGAAAGCCCTCTTTCTGGATCCCGATGTACTTGCCCGCATGTTCCCGGCAGAGCGCCCGGAACTCGCTCACGGGCATGGCGTCTTTTTTCGCCTTGCCGATGCGCTCCTCGACCTTCTGCTCGATGGGCAGGCCGTGGCAGTCCCAGCCCGGCGTGTAGCGGACCGCCTTGCCCTGGAAGTAGTGGTGTTTGACGATGATATCTTTGAGGATCTTGTTGAGAGCGTGACCGATATGGATCTCACCGTTGGCGTAGGGAGGGCCGTCATGCAGAGTGAACATTTCGCGTCCCTCTCTGTTGGCCTTCATTCGCTCGTAAGCCCCTTCGCTGAACCACTTTTTGTAGCGCAGAGGTTCGTTTTTGGGCAGATTTCCCCGCATGGGGAAATCGGTTTTCGGCAACAGCAGCGTCTCTTTGTAATCCATCTGAATCCGTCCTTCGCGTTAGTGGAAATTGGGGGGATTATATCTTAAAGAGGGTTATGGATTCGTTATAATCATCCAGACAACCTCACTCTCCAAGGAACTTCCGATGAAAACGTCGCTGCACCTGATCTGTCTCGGCGTCGAAAGCTATCGCCATCCGGTTCTCTTTCCCTATCTGATGCGGGAGATCGGAAAGCTGGGGTGGCGGATTGCCTCCAGCCACGCCCTGCACACCCTCGATCCCGAGATCCCGATCCGCCTTAGACAACTGTTGGAAGAGGAGGGTTCCGGCCCCTGCCTGATCGCCGCCGATCCGGACCACTTTCCCCTCGCCGGCCGGGTCCTCGCCACCCTCAAGGGCGAAGCGATGATCCTCTCCGAGACCGGGACCCTGGTCCCCGCCGATGTCAGAGAGGTGCGTCGGGACAGCTACCTCTTCCGCTTCGGAGGGCGGATGATCAACGTGATTCGCATCGAACCGGGCTGCAAACTCCCCGAACTCCTCCTGGAACCGCGGCTTCACAGATCCTGGCAGCTCTTTCCCGAAACACCCCGGGAACTGGAGCGATTGCGGCGCCTGGAACTGGAGGAACCCGATGCCCTCGATCTGACGGAGATCCTGCCCGGATGGATCCGGATCGAGAGTTACGGGGCCTCCTCTCCGACACTCACGCTGGAGGCACTCTATCAGGTAACGGATCGGGTCATTCCCGGTGATTCGATCGTCGAGGCTCTCATCACCTATCTGGCGGCCCGGAAGAAGCGGATCACCTTTGCCGAGAGCTGTACCGGCGGGCTGCTGGCCGCCACTTTCACTGCCCAGCCGGGTGCCTCCGACATCTTGGAAGGTTCCTACGTCACCTATGCCAACCGGATCAAATCGGGCTGGCTCGGCGTACGCGAAGAGACGCTGCGGGAACATGGGGCGGTGAGCCGGGAGTGTGTCCTGGAGATGGCCGCCGGAGCCCAACGCGGCCTCCCCGCCGATATCGCCATCGCCATCAGCGGGATCGCCGGTCCCACCGGGGCGGTTCCGGGCAAACCCATTGGGACCATCTATCTCTGCCTGCGCAACGGTGTTACGGTACGGGCGGAGCGCCTTCAGCTCCACGGAGACCGCAACGCCATTCAGGAGCAGAGTGTCCTCTATGCCCTCAAATTCCTGGTCGAAAGCGAAAAAGAGAAAATTTTCAAATTTTTCTCGGAAAACTCTTGACAGCGTTTTTTTTCTGGGCTATAATTCTGCCCACTTAAAGCCACAGAGGCTTTTTGTTTCTGACCCGTTAGCTCAGTTGGTAGAGCAACTCCCTTTTAAGGAGTGGGCCCTTGGTTCGAATCCAAGACGGGTCACCACCAGCCAGGTAATTTTCTTTGATGACTGTTTGGACTAGATGACCCTTTCATCTAGTGGCCAAGGATGCTGTGTTTTCCGCACAGACACAGAGGTTCAAATCCTCTAAGGGTCGCCAAATCCGATAAGTTACCTGTCGGTCGCTTAGCTCAGTTGGTAGAGCGCCACCCTTACAAGGTGGATGCCAGTGGTTCGAGCCCACTAGCGACCACCACGGAAATCATGCGGCGGTAGTTCAGCTGGTTAGAATACCGGCCTGTCACGCCGGGGGTCGCGGGTTCGAGTCCCGTCCGCCGCGCCACGATTCATTTTTCTCCTTTTGATTGATTTATTTTATAGTGATTCCTCCTCCTTTATGTCGAACTATAAAATAGTTTAGGGGCCTCTACCTAGGCCCCGTTCCTTCCTTGCGATTCGCTATAATCCTTTTCATCATCATCTGCAAGGATAAGCTGTGAAATTGCGTTTCGTTTTTTTCTCACTCCTATTTATTCTACTTCAGGCCCAGGCGAAACTCAATGTGATCGTCAGCATCCTTCCCGAGAAATATTTCGTCGAACAGATCGCCAAAGACCATGCCCGGGTCACCGTCATGGTACCGCCCGGCAGCTCTCCCCACAGCTACGAACCCAAAGCCTCCCAGATGCGGGCGATCAACGATGCCGATCTCTATTTCGCCATCGGTGTGGAGTTCGAAGGGGCCTGGCTTCCCCGCTTCCGCTCCCAGAATCCGAAACTGACGATAGTGGATCTCTCCAAGGCGGTTCGGAAGATCCCCATGGCTGCGGAGCATGCACACCATGACAAGGAACATCAGTCGGAAGAAGAACATGACCATGAGAGTCATGGGCTCGATCCCCATATCTGGCTCTCGGTACGCAATGTAGAGAAGATGGCCCCCCTCATCGAAAAGGCTCTGGAATCCAAAGATCCCGAGCATGCTACGGAGTACCGGAAGAAT
>JALWZI010000007.1 GCA_027002755.1 Campylobacteraceae bacterium
CCGTCTCCCGGACGCTCAGTTTGCGGCCGGCGATCGTGTCGACGAGGACCCGCTGTTTCGCTTCGGGGAGTGCCAGCAGCACTTTGGCGTGCCCCTGGCTCAGACGTCCCTCGGTAAGAGCCTTGCGAGCGTAATCCGACAGGGAGAGCAGACGCAGGGTGTTGGTGATCTGGGAACGGCTCTTGTGGACGATGGCCGCCAGCTCTTCGTGGGTGATCCCGTGGACCTCCAGAAGTTCGCGGTAGGCTTCGGCGAGTTCGATGGGGTTGAGATTCTCCCGCTGGATGTTCTCCACCAGGGCAAGCTCCCGCATCCTCAGGCGGTCCAGATCCACATCCGCGACGATGGCGCGGATCGTCTCGGCTCCGATGAGCTTGTGGGCTCTCAGGCGCCGCTCTCCGGCCACCAGGATCCACCGATCGCCGTTGGGGATCACCACCACCGGCTGCAGAAGCCCGTGACGTCGGATCGACTCTCCCAGCTCCTCCAGACGTCGGGGGTCAAAATCCTTTCTCGGCTGATAGGGGTTGGGATCGATCGCCTCCACCGGAAGGTCCCGGATCTCTTCCCCCAGTTCCTTTTCGGAGAGTTCCCCCTCCTTCAACTCGGTCTCGTAGGCCTGTCCGACCTCTTCCAGGATCGCCCCCAGTCCTTTGCCCAGTGCCATCTCAGCTCCTCAGGATCGCTTCTGCCAGGGCCTTGTAGGCTTTGGAACCCTTGGAACCGGCAGCGTAGTGGATGACCGGTTTGCCGAAGCTGGGACTCTCCGCCACTTTGACGTTGCGGGGCACGACAATGAAGTCGTTTTTCTTCCGGGTGAAGAGCTTGTCCCTGAAATGGTGTTCCAGATCAGCTAGAACCTGCTTGGAGAGATTGTTCTGTCCCGAATACATCGTCGGCAGGAACCCTTTGATGCGCAGTTTGGGATTGATGGTCTTGCGCAGCAGAGAGACTGTATTGAGCAGCTGCGCCAGCCCTTCCAGAGCGAAGAACTCGCACTGGATCGGAATAATCACCGAATCGGAGGCGCTCAGGGCGTTGATGGTGATCGGCCCCAGCGCCGGTGGGGAATCGATGATGATGTAGTCGTATTTCTCCCGGATTCCGGCGATCGCTTTGTTCAGGATCATCTCCCGGTTGCGCTTCCGGCTCCCGTAGAAATCCTTTTCGATCCCGACCAGACCGATATTGGAGGGGGCCAGATGCAGCCGTTTGACCGCGGTTTTGAGGATGATCTCCTCGATCTTTTTGCTGCCAATGAGTACGTGGTAGATGTTGAACTCGTAATCGTTGCGACTGAAGCCGAGGTTGGTGGTGGCGTTGGACTGGGGATCCACATCGATCAACAGAACCCGCTTCCCCTCTTCGGCCAGGGAGGCTGCCAGATTGACCGCTGTCGTGGTCTTCCCCACTCCCCCTTTCTGATTGGCAATGCTGATCACTTCACTCATCGTAATTCCACGATCCTTTCTCCATTGAGCATTATCGACCCGTCTTCCATAAGTTGGGCCTTTTCAAGACTTACATACTCCGACCCCCAGTGGGCACCGAAGGGGCGTGATCTCTCAAATTCTAACCGGTACTTCCTAAAGAGTTCCTTCCATTTCGGCGTACTCTCCAGCCGGTGGAGATACATATCAAGTAATATCATCGGCGAAAGCTCCGTCTCAAGGGCGGCGAAGTTTTTTTCACTTTTTTTGAGATTGACGCCGATGCCGGCTACATAGAAAGAGCGCAGACGGGTCGTGATCACCCCTCCGGCCTTTTTGGATCCAAGATAGAGGTCATTGGGCCACTTGAGCCAGACCGGTTGTCCCAACTCCCAAAGCAGCTCTCTCATCACCCATCCGAAATAGATCGATGCCGCCGACGGGGGAAGATCCTCGGGGAGATCCGACTCCCGCAGTGCGATAGAAGCGAAGAAGTTTCCCGGAAAACCGATCCACCGGTTGTCGCGACTGCCGACCCCGTCGGTCTGTTCCCGGGCCAGGACCGCCATCGGCTCCGTAATCTGGCCGCTGCGGATTGCCTCGGTCAGCCACTGCTGAGTGGAGGGAAGCCGGTCAAAGGAGAGAATCTCCAACCTTCAACCCCCTTCCGACGCAGTAGGCCCGGCCGCTCATCGCCTTTTTGCCGGCGGGCTGAAGGCTCACGATCCGCAGCACCCCCCGTCGGCATCCCACGTCGATCGCTTCCTCGCCTATCGCGAGGATTTCACCGGGACGGTGAGATGACGCGACATCGGGGACTTCAATGACGTTCAGTTTGAGACCGCCGGAGAGGAAGATCCCCGGCCACCCCTCGAAGGCCCGATATTTGCGCTCGATCGCCCCGGCATCATCGAGCGTAATCTCTCCGTCGCTGCGCCGGATCTTTTTGCAGTGGCTTGCCAGGGCTCCGAACTGGGGCAGAGGCTGGAGCTCCTCGAAGCGCTTCAAAACCTTCGGCGTGAGCTCCGCCGCCGCTTCCGTCAGCTGCTCCATGAGGCTCTGGAGGCGGGTATCTTTTCCGATCGCCACATAACGGTAGGCCAGGGCCGGGCCGCTGTCGAGACCCTCCCCCATCAACATCGCGGTAACCCCGGTGAAACTGTCACCGTTGAGCAGAGCCTGCTGCACCGGGGAAGCCCCCCGATAGGCCGGAAGCAGTGAAGCATGGAGATTGATGCAGGGGGCGATGTCAAGGATCGCTTTGGGCAGCAGTTGGCCGTAGGCGGCCACGACGATGAAATCGGGAGCCAGTGTTCTCAGGCGCTGTTGGATCCCCTCCTCTTTCAGTGTCGGAGGCTGCAGAACCTCGATGCCCCGCTCCTCGGCCAGACCCTTCACCGGGGGCGGGGTCAGAACCTTTTTCCGTCCCACGGGACGATCAGGTTGGGTCAGGACCAGGACGACCTCGACCCCCTCCTCTGCTATCAGTTTTTCCAGGATACGCCGGGCATAATCGGGCGTTCCCATAAAGATTATCCGTTTCACCTCTCTCCTTTGAGATGCATTCCATTCCCTGTAATGCAGTGATTACGCCCTTTGGACAGGAGAACGTTCACTCTCCGCTCTCACCGCCAGTTTTCTGCCCGACAAAAAGCGTTCCGCCCCGATGCTCCCCTTTCAGAAGGAAGCTTCGGACATCACTCAGATCAAATCCGCTGGCCAGGAACATCCGGCCGCCGCGGCGCATCAGAAAGTCAGCCGCCTGAAGCTTGGTGACGATCCCGCCGGTGGCGAAGCGTCCATGGGGGGTACACTCGGAGTCGAGCTCTCCGGCTTCGATCGTGCGGACGATCTTTCGAAGCTTTGCATCGGCGTGGCGATGGGGATCTTTGTCGTAGTAGCCGTCGATATCCGAAAGGATCACCAGCAGATCCGCCTCGAAATACCAGGCCACATGGGCACTGAGACGGTCGTTGTCTCCAAAGACCAGCTCTTCGGTAGCCACCACGTCGTTTTCGTTGACGATAGGAACCACCCCGTGCTTCAGCAGCTTCTCCACAGCATTACGGGCATGCCGGGTCCGGCGGCGGGAGTCGAAATCGTCGGCACTGAGCAGCAGTTGGGCACTGAGGACCCCGTGGTGGGCGAACTTGCTCTGATAGAGTTTGAGGAGATAGGGCTGCCCGATCGCCGCCAGAGCCTGCTTGTCGGCGACCCGGCTCCGGTCCAGCTGCAGCTGGGTGTACCCGGCGGCCACCGCACCGGAGCTGACCAGGATCACCTGGCGCCCCTGTTTTTGCAGTTCGGCGATGAGATCCACCAGGGCCCGCATACGCTCCAGAGCGATCGTCCCCTCTTCCGTCAGCACATGGGAGCCGACCTTGATCACGATCCGTCGCATCAGTCCGCCTCAGATATGGGAGAGATCTCTTCCGCCTCGGGCGCTTTCTCCTGCCGCCGACAGGCATGGACCATGGCACCCAGCGCATAGCGCAGGGGCTCGACATTGCGTCCGCTGACCGAGGAGACGGGCAGGATAAAGACCGGTCGGTCTGTAGGCATCGCCTCCCAGCTCTCAAGGGGATCGGCGTAGCTCAGCAGCTTTGTGTCGGCATCGAAGCGCCGGTCCAGGATCTCGTTGGGTTCCAGGCCCAGCGCTTCGAGCAGCTCCTCCGTTTTCCCGTCGATCTCGTTGTCGCTCAGGGCATCGATCTTGGTGATGGCGACGGCAAAGGGGCGACCGGCGAGCTCTTCCGAATAGCGTCGGAGCTCCTCTTTCAGGATCTCGTACTGGTACTTCATCTCCCGGTAGTTGGTGGCGTCGATCATCAGCAACAGCGTCTTGGTCCGTTCGATGTGGCGCAGAAACTCCAACCCCAGGCCCCGACCGTCGCTGGCCCCTTCAATGATCCCCGGAATATCCGCCATCATGAAGGAGTCGAACTCCCCCAGAGCCACTACACCCAGCTTGGGCGTCAGGGTAGTGAACTCATAGTTGGCGATCTCGGGGCGGGCGTTGGAGAGTGTGGAGATGAGGGTCGATTTTCCCACATTGGGGAATCCGACCAGCCCCACATCGGCGATAAGTTTCATCTCCAGGCGCACATGTCGGCTCTGACCGGGCAGCCCCGGCTGGGCGTAGGTGGGACGCTGGTTGGTGGAACTCTTGAAGTGGACGTTGCCCAGTCCCCCTTTGCCCCCTTCCAGGAATTTCACCCTCATTCCCGGCTCCGTCAGATCCAGGAGTAGCTCACCGGTCTCGGCATCCACGACCTGGGTCCCGGGAGGGACCACGACGGTGGTATCCTTCCCGCTGCGGCCGTAGCGCTTGCGCCCCTCACCGGGCCGCCCGTTCTCGGCTTTGATGTGACGCTTGCCCCGCAGATGGGAGAGGGTGTCGGTGTTGCCGTCGACCTGGAACCAGATGGCCCCGCCCCGGCCGCCGTCCCCACCGTCGGGCCCGCCTTTGATGACAAACTTTTCGGTATGAAAGGAGACGCAGCCGGCTCCCCCTTTTCCCGAACTGAGTGTCAGTTCTACATTGTCTACAAACATTATAATTACCTTTGTTTTTTTGAATACACTATAGTTTTTTCTTTATATTATATCATGATATCGAAGAAACGGATCTCGCCCGAAGCAGATATAAAGAGATGATAAAGTATCGGATAGATAAAAAAGAAGAGCGGGGAATCGACCCCGGCGCATGATCGGCCGGGATCAGAAGAAGAGCATCAGGCGGGAACGACCGAAACCTTCTTCTTGGTGGAGGTTTTGTTCTCGAATTTGACAACCCCCTCGACCAGGGCGTAGATGGTGTGGTCTTTTCCCATGCCGACACCGGTGCCGGGGAGGACTTTGGTCCCCCGCTGACGGATGATGATGTTGCCGGGGATCACATGCTCTCCACCGAATTTCTTCACGCCGAGACGGCGGCCCGCTGAATCACGGTTGTTCTGGGTTGATCCCTGTCCTTTCTTGTGTGCCATGAAAGCTCCTTATGCAATTTTGGTGATGCGGACCCGGGTGAAATCCCGGCGGAAACCGCGCTTGAGCTTGGAGTCTTTTCTCCGACGCTTTTTGTAGATGATCACTTTTTTGTCACGCCCTTCGTTGATCACCTCACCTTTGACCACTGCACCCTCCACATAAGGAGTGCCGATCTTCAGCTCGCCGTTGTCCAGTGCCAGAACCTCGGTGAATTCCACTTCGGCTTTGGGCTCCAGACCCATTTTGTCGAAGCAGATCACATCGCCCTCCTGGACTTTGAACTGCTGTCCGCTTGCTTTGATAATCGCGTACATTGTTGACCCTTTTCTGATTAATCACTCGTCGATCACCGGAGGTCCGGCAATTTAAGTTCGGGATTATACCCAAAAAAAGTTTAAGCGATTTTGAAGTGGTAAGAAGCGGTCGGTAAAGTACCGAAGATCAGAGAGAGATCCCCGGTTTCGCGATGCAGTCGATCTCTACCAGCACCTCTTTGGGCAGAGTTTTGACCGCGACTGTACTGCGGGCAGGACGGTGGTCGCCGAAAAACTCGGCATAGACCTCGTTCACGACGGTGAAGTCACTCATGTCCGCCAGAAAGATCGTCGTTTTGATCACATCGTTCAGGGTTCCCCCCGCTTCTTCGAGGACCGCACTGAGGTTGTTGAGGACCTGCCGGGTCTGTTCGGCGACCCCGCCGTCGATCAGTTCCCCCTCCGGTGTCAGGGCGATCTGTCCGGAACTGTAGAGGATCCCCTCCACCATCACGGCCTGGGAGTAGGGGCCGATGGCCTGGGGGGCGTTGTCCGTCGCGATGATCTGCATCTTTGTTCTCCTTAGTTAGTGTCGTTTTCGTAGAAGATATAGCTGGTGGAGTAGTCGGAGAATTCAAAATAGACCTTCTTCTCTCCTTTGTCCACTTTGAAGTTGAAGTTCCGGTCATCATAACCGTAGCCGTAGCGGTAAGGACGGGGTCGGTTGTCGTTGGTCCCGTAGGCGGTGGAGAGTTTGTCGATCTTGATGAAGCGCTTGACCAGCTTCTCACCCGCATAGACATCCAGAACCCCGTTGGTCCCCGTCCAGTTCTGGATCGATCGGCTGATGGAGTTCTGGGTCTCCTGCGTGCAGCCGCTCAACCAGAGCATCGTCGCTATCAAGGCGGTGATTCCCGCCGCTTTAGAGATCTGCATCGGATTCCTTTGGGAAATTTTTGTGATTATAGCACGGAACGGAAGATGGAAGATGGAAGATGGAAGATGGAAGATGGAAGATGGAAGATGGAAGATTTTATCTACCCGACAATATTTGTCAAGCCCTGACAAAACTCAAAACTCAAAACTCAAAACTCAAAACTCAAAACTCAAAACTCAAAACTCAAAACTCAAAACTCAAAACTCAAAACTCTTCACTCTTCACTCTTCACTCTTCACTCTTCACTCTTCACTCTTCACTCGCCGCCTCCGGCGGCGCAGGCAGGGCAAACTTCTGCATCACCAGTTCCCCTTCTCCGTCGTAGTAGAAATAGTGGAGCCGATCTTTGGTCACCGGCAGGTCCACCAGGTAGCGCAGGGCTAGATTGGCCTGAAAGGAACCGATCTGCATGACGATGGGAGCGGCGATGCCTCCGGGAGTGTGGTCGCTGATCGCGAAGACGCCGAAATCGGCCCGGTCGAAAAAGCAGACCTGTCCGTTGAACTCCTCGACGCTGGCATAGATCCAGGGAGTGTTCCGCTCTTTGGCCCAGCGGTCGATCCGTTCCCGCACCGGGAGATTGTCGGTGGCGTCCAGGATCAGATCGAAATCTTCCCGTATCTTGGCAGCAAAGGAGTCGAAATCACATTCGTGGGCGGCGACTTTCACAAAAGGATTTTTGCGCACCAGAAGCTCGGCGGCCACTGAGGCTTTGTTTCGTCCCTCATCCTCCAGGGTAAAGACGATCTGGCGATGGATATTGTGAAGCGAGACCTCATCGAAGTCTACCAGATGAATCTCCCCGATCCCGCTGCCGCCCAGCGCCAGGGCCAGGGTCGATCCCAAACCGCCGCATCCGATGACGGCGATTCGCCGCGTGGCCAGGCGATTCTGCGCCTCCTTCCCCCAGAGTTGGATCTGGCGGTGGAAATAGTCGGCGGGGTTCATAACGCACCCCGCTGACGAAGAGCTTCCTGAAAACGCCACCCCTTGCGATGCTCTTTGACCGCCTTTTTGCTGATCGTCTCCACCAGCATCGACTCCTTGTCTTCCAGCATCATCTCCACTTCGCCGTCGGGATTGACCAGCATACTGTCACCGTAGAATCGCCACTGATTCTCCCCGTCTGTGTACTCACCGAGGCGATTGGCCCGCAGGATATAAACCCCATGCAGAAAGGCCCTCGATTTGATCAGTTCCCGCCAGCGGTTATGGGAGCCGAAGGTCGAGGCGGTGGGCAGAAGCACCAGATCGACCTTGTGGCGGTCCATCGCCTCCCAGAAAGGATCGAAATGGAGCTCGTACCCGCCCAGGACCGCTACTTTGAACCCGTCAACTTTGAAGATGAAGGGATCCTCCAGTGGTGCCACAGGGTTGGCGAAGAATGCCTCTTCGTTCCAGTGGGGATAGGGGATCAGGATCTGCTGGGTATAGTATTCGGTTTTTTTCGGGCCGACCCGAACGATGGTTTTGTAGAAACGCTTTTTTTTCGCCCTCACCAACGGTGCAATGAAGGTGACGTCATACTCCCTGGCCAGCCGCTTCAGGAGCTTGAGATGGGTCCGGCTCTGCTCTTTGACCATGCTGCGGGGCATCTCCTTGAGCTCGAGGAAAAAATGGTTCAGCACGTACTCTCCCAGAAGGATGATCCGGGCTCCCCGTTGGGTCGCATTGGTGAGATAGAACTCCAGCCGTGTCGCGTTCATCCCGAGTGTCGGCAGCTGGAGTGCGGCGACAGTAAGCTCTTTCATGTCTCATCCCCCCCGTGCTTCGCCTCGATCTCCTCCACTTTGAGCTTCGCCTCCTCGATCATCTTCTGGGCACGACGGATCGTCTCCATCCCCTCTTCGTAGAGTTTGACACTCTCCTCCAGTGTGATTTCGGGGTCCATAAGTTTCTCCAGAATCTTCCGGCTCTGCTCCAGCTGCTTTTCGAATCCGGCCTCTTTCATCTGCACTCCTTATCAAGAATCTCCCGAAGAATGAAATCAAATTTGTCGATCTCCACCAGAAAGGCGTCGTGTCCGTAATCGCTTTCGATCTCGTGATAGCTGTGGGGCTGGCCGTTGCGCCGCAGCATCCGGGCCAGATGCGCCATCTCCTCGGGGAAAAAGAGGTAATCCCCCGAAAAACTGATCAGATGAACCTGTGCCCGGATCCGGCTCACGGCGTCATGAAGCGAATCATACCCCCGGGAGAGATTGAAGGTGTTGATCGCCTTGACGATGTAGAGATAGCTCAGGGGATCGAAAATGCGGGAGAAATTGGCGGTGTTGTACTCCATATAGCGCTCCACCTCGTAGCGGCCGAAGAGTTCGAAGAGTCCGTCGGTGGCGACGTAGTTCCGGCCAAATTTCCGATCCATGGACTGAGGGCTCAGGTAGGAGATGTGTCCGGCGATGCGTCCGATAGCCAGGCCGTCACACCCCTCTTCCCGGAAGGTGTCGGGGGCGTAGTTGCCGTTGTCGAAGCGGGGATCCCGTCGGATCGCCTCCACGGCGACTTTGTTGAAGGCGATCACCCAGGGGCGGGTGGCGTAGGTGGTGGCCAGCGGAATGATGTG
>JALWZI010000008.1 GCA_027002755.1 Campylobacteraceae bacterium
GCAGACCAGGGAGAGCGCCTCACCGTCACTGCCTGCACGACCGGTACGCCCGATGCGGTGGACGTAATCCTCGGCGACGTTGGGCAGCTCGAAGTTGACGACGTGGGGCAGCGCGGCGATATCGATCCCCCGGGCGGCGATGTCGGTGGCCACCAGGACGCGGACCCGGTTCTCCTTGAAGCTTTTGAGGGCTTTCATCCGGGCGTTCTGGGTCTTGTTACCGTGGATCGCCTCGGAGCGGATCCCGGCGGCGTCGAGCTGTTTGGAGAGCTTGTTGGCGCCGTGCTTGGTCCGGGTAAAGACCAGGACCTGCTTCCAGTCGTTCTCCCGGATCATCCGGATCAGCAGCTCCTGCTTGCGGTGACGGTCGACGTGATGAACCTTCTGGCTCACCTGCTCGGCAGTGGTGTTCTGCCGGGCGACCTCGATGAGGACGGGATCTTTGAGCATCCCGGAGGCAAGTCGCTTGATCTCGGAGGAGAAGGTGGCCGAAAAGAGGAGCGTCTGACGCTGGGCGGGGGTCTGGGCGATGATCTTTTTGATATCGTGGATGAAGCCCATATCGAGCATCCGGTCCGCTTCGTCCAGGATCAGTGTCTCCACGGCACTCAGATCCACTGCCTTCTGATTGGCCAGGTCCAGCAGCCGGCCGGGGGTGGCGATGACGATCTCACACCCTTTGGCGATGGCCCGTTTCTGGGGCTCGATCCCTACACCGCCGTAGACGACGGTGGAGCGGATTTTGAGGTGTTTGCCGTAGGTCCGGACGCTCTCGGCGACCTGGGCCGCCAGCTCCCGGGTGGGAGTCAGTACCAGGGCCCGGATCTGCCGGGGACCGCTGCGGCGGGGAGTCTGGCTGAGGCGCTGCAGCAGCGGCAAGGTGAAGCCGGCGGTCTTGCCGGTGCCGGTCTGCGCCGCGGCCAGGACATCATGCCCCTCCAGTACGGTGGGGATCGCCTGGGCCTGGATCGGGGTGGGACGGGTGTAGCCTTCGGCGGCAACGGCTTTGAGAATGGCGCTGTCAAGCCCCAATGTATCGAATGTGTTTGTAGTGTTGTTCAATGGTGTACCTTATGGTGTGAGCCTGCATCACATTGATTTGCACGGTCCAGACTCGGAAAATTTGGGTAGATTCAACCCAAACGATGCATTGGAAAGTGCCCCGGCTGCGTCGATGCTTGGTGTGTAGGGGTGTCGAAGAGAAGCGCAGGCGCACTTGCAAAGTGCGTTGAGCATTCGCTTCGATTTCCCATGCCACCAATGGTCGATGCAGATGGGGTGCTTGCTAATGCACGGTTTGGGTTCTGAAGATATTCAAAAGCTGTTCGCAGGTAAATACGTTCGTAAATCATCGCAGACCGATGAGCGATTGGAAGGAGTATAGCGTAATGTTTCGTTAATCCCAAATTATGCAGTAGAGAGTACGTCAGATGTGTCGATGCTCGGTGCGGAGGGGTGCACAGCCGAAACGTAGGCGCACCCGGAGGGTGCGTCGAGGCTTTGGATGTGTCGCCCATGCCGCCGATGATCGATACAGATGACGTATTGGCTAATGCATATTTTGGGTTAATTCCTAATGACTTTGATAAGGAAAAGAGGACAGACCCGCTTGCGCTGGCCTGTCAAGGGAGATTACTCGACCCGGGTGACGATCTGATCGCCTCTCGCGTCGAAGATGACGGTGTCGCCCTCTTTGACCTGTCCTTCGAGGATCATCTCGGCCAGCTGATCCTCGACGATCTCGGCCAGGGCACGCTTGAGAGGCCGGGCGCCGTAGACCGGGTCGAAGCCGGCTTTGGCCACCAGGGTCTTGGCGGCATCGGTAAGCTTGACAGTGATGTCGCGCTCCTCGAGCTTCTTCTGGATCGTCCGGAAGAGAACGTCCACGATCTTGACGATCTGCTCTTCGCCCAGGGGATTGAAGATGATCAGATCGTCCAACCGGTTGATGAACTCGGGCCGGAAGTAGTTCTTGAGCTCATCGCGAACCGCCTTCTCCCGATCAACCGGGTCTTTGAACTCCATGATCTTGTCGGAGGCGATATTGGACGTCAGGATGATGATGGTGTTCTTGAAGTCCACCGTCACCCCTTTGTTGTCGGTCAGCCGTCCGTCGTCCAGGACCTGGAGCAGGATGTTGAAGACATCCGGATGCGCCTTCTCCACCTCGTCGAAGAGGACGACGCTGTAGGGCTTGCGGCGTACTGCTTCAGTCAGCTGTCCACCTTCTTCGTAGCCGACATAGCCGGGAGCCGCACCCACCAGCCGGCTGACGGAATGCTTCTCCATGTATTCGGTCATGTCGATCCGGATCAGCGCCTTTTCGGTATCGAAAAGGAACTTGGCCAGCGCCTTGGCGGTCTGGGTCTTACCGACCCCCGTGGGCCCCAGGAAGAGGAAGCTTCCGATGGGGCGGTTGACGTCGCTCAGACCCGCTTTGTTGCGCTTGATGGCCCGGGCGACGGCCCGAAGCGCCTCGTCCTGACCGACCACCTCCTCTTTGAGGTACTCCTCGATATGGAGGATGCGCTCTTTTTCGCTCTGGAGCATCTTGTTGACGGGGATGCCTGTCCACTTGCTGACGATGGTGGCGATCATCTCCTCGTCGACGGCGTTCTTGAGCAGGGTTCCCTGCTTCTGCATCTCATCCCACTTGGCGTTGAGCTCTTCGAGCTCTTTCTCCAGTGCGGGGATCTCGCCGTACTCGATCTCGGCGGCTTTGTTGAAGTCGCCGAGAT
>JALWZI010000009.1 GCA_027002755.1 Campylobacteraceae bacterium
GGAAAAGCGTTTTGAAACCTTCGACGAACCGATCCGTCGGGGATTGGGGGCGATGATCCGTCGCTATCTCCATCGGCATAGGCCTGTGAAAGAGGAGTGAGAGAGTATAAAGTCGGGAAGTTCCGACCGATAGCCTGGACTGGGTCCGGCGTCCTGCGGGGCGGCGGGCCGAGTTCAGCGATGAACCGAAACCGAAGATGATGCAAAGGGCGAATATGTCGAACGAAATGCGTAAGAAGATGGCGGATACGATCCGTTTCCTGGCGGCGGACATGATCCAGAAGGCCAACAGCGGCCATCCGGGCGCCCCCATGGGGCTGGCGGACATCGCGGTGGTCCTCGGCGAGCACCTGCGTCACAACCCCAAAAACCCCCACTGGCTCAACCGGGACCGCCTGGTCTTCTCCGGCGGCCACGCCACGGGACTCATCTACAGCCTCCTCTATCTCTGGGGTTACGATCTGAGCATGGAGGATCTCAAAAACTTCCGGCAGCTCGGTTCCCGGACTCCCGGCCATCCCGAGTACGGCCATACCCCCGGGATCGAGATCACCACGGGTCCCCTGGGACAGGGGGTCGCCAACGCCGTCGGCTTCGCCATGGCCGAGGCCTATACCGCCCGTCTGGTCAACTCCCCCACCTGCAGGCTCATCGACCACAAGGTCTACTGCTTCTGCGGCGACGGCGACCTGGAGGAGGGGATCAGCTACGAGGCCTGCGCCCTGGCGGGACGTTTCGCCCTCAAGGATCTGATCCTGATCTACGACAGCAACCACATCACCATCGAAGGGGAGACCTCCATCGCCTGGAACGAAGATATTGAGAAGCGTTTCGAAGCCCAGAACTGGAAGGTGCTCAAGATCAACGGCCACTGCTACGACGAGATCGACGCGGCCCTTACCGAAGCCAAGGCCAGCGACCGTCCCACCATTATCGTGGCCAACACCATCATCGGCCGCAAGGCGGTGGGTCTGGAGGGCAACCATGAAGTCCACGGAGCACCCCTGGGCGAAGAGGTGATCAAGGTCTCCAAGGAAAAAGCCGGCTTCCCCGCCGACGAGAGCTTCTACGTCCCCGAGGATGTGCTGCTGCGTTTCCGCTGCGCCGTGGAGCAGGGAGAGCTCTTTGAGAAAGAGTGGCGGCATCTGCTCAAGCAGGCCCCCTATGCCGAGCAGAACGAAGCGCTGGAGCGGCTGCTCAATCCCAACTTCGATGCCATTGACTGGCCCGATTTCAGCGAGACCGAAGCGGTCGCGACCCGGGACAGCAACGGACAGATTCTCAACGCCATCGCCAAAGCGATCCCCGGGTTTATCGGCGGCAGCGCCGACCTGGCTCCTTCGAACAAAACCTACCTCAAAAACATGGGGGATTTCCCCGAAGGGAAGAACCTCCATTTCGGGATCCGGGAGCACGCCATGGGGGCCATGACCAACGCCATGGCATGCTACGGCACCGTGATCCCTTTCAACGCCACCTTCTTCGTCTTCAGCGACTACCAGAAGCCCGCCGTGCGGATCGCGGCGCTCTCGGGAATCCGCAACTTCTTCGTCTGGACCCATGACAGTATCGGGGTGGGTGAAGACGGCCCGACGCACCAGCCCATCGAGCAGCTGAGCCAGTTCAGGGCCCTGCCCGGTTTCTACGTCTGGCGTCCCGCCGATGCGACGGAGAACGTGGAGGCCTGGAAGGCGGCCCTGAAGCTCGACAAGCCCCAGGCCTTCGTCCTGAGCCGTCAGAAGCTCAAGACCCTCAAACCGACCCGGGATTTCGGCGAGGTGGCACGGGGAGCCTATATCGTCAAAAAGCGGGAGAATGCAGTGCTCACGATCATGGCCAGCGGTTCGGAGCTGATGCCCTCTCTGCAGGCCGGCTGCTTCCTGGAGAAGATGGGGATCAATGCCAATATCGTTTCGGTCCCCTGTTTCGATCTCTTCGAAGAGCAGGATGAAGCCTACAAACAGGCGGTGATCGACCCCGCCACCAAAGTCCTGGCCGTCGAAGCGGCCCGGGGGATCGAGTATTACAAATACGCCGATGAGGTGCTGGGGATGGAGAGCTTCGGTGCCTCAGGCCCCGGCGGGGAGCTCTTCAAGCACTTCGGCTTCACGATCAAAAACATCAAGGCCCGCGCCGCCGCCCTGGTCGGTGCCGAGAACAAAGAGGTCTCTATCGAAGGGGTGGGGGAGGCCTGAGCCGCCAAGGCGGCAAGTCCGCGTTTCTTCTATAACAATTTCTCTCCGCCGCTCTTCGCGGGGGAGTCAGAGAACCATTTTCCCGTACAGCTTTTTGATCGTCTGAATATTGGTGAAGATGTCGTCCGCCTTTTTGGAGATGAGGGTGGGGATGGCGGTACGGTTCTGCTTGTACATCATCTCGAAGAAGATGAAGTTGCGCTGTGCCTTGCCGATCAGGTCCTTGATCTCGGGGGTGTTGTTGGGATAGTTCTGCAGGAAGGTCAGGTTCTTGTGGAAATTGGCGATATGCTCCTCCATCCGTTTCTGATAGTCCGGTATGTCGATCCCCCAGAGTTTCATCAGGTAGAGGTTGGACATAAAAAGCGGCTCCCGGCAGAGGTGCCCGGTCTTGGCGACCGCCTGGAAGCTCTTTTTGGTCTTGAGGACCTTCGGCGCTCCCAGGAGATGGATCATCTTCTTGAAGTTCTCCTGGAGCTTCAGGGCGTTCTGCTTGCTTGGCGGAGCCAGGAGCATCGCTTTGCTCTCCTCCCAGAGT
>JALWZI010000010.1 GCA_027002755.1 Campylobacteraceae bacterium
TCCATATATTCACCTTCTTCGTTTTTTAGTACGGTTCTGTTTTTCCGGCGGCTATGCTGACATTGTTGAAAAAGTTCCAGCCTATAACAAAGTCGAACCCCTCACCTATTGCACCATTACCTTAAAGGTGACCCATTGAAATATAATATATTGATATACTAAGGAAGATCCATGTAAGGAGTCCGATATGAAACGAATGGTTCGACGGATGGCTCTGGGCTGCCTCATTCTCTCCTTTCAACTCTTCGCCGGTAGCCCCAGGGCTATGATCATCTTCGATGCTTCGGGCAGTATGTGGGGACAGGTGGATGGAGTGAGCAAAATCGTCATTGCCCGTCATGCTTTGCGGGACCTGCTCCAGGACTGGAATCCGCAGATTCCCGTCGGCCTGACGGTTTACGGGCACCGAAGCAAAGGGGACTGCAACGATATACAGACCCTGATTCCCATCGCCCCCCTCGACCGACAGCGAATGATGCGTACCGTCGACAACATTCAGCCCAAAGGAAAAACCCCTATTGCCCGGAGCTTGCGCCAGGTCGCCGAAAGATTACGCGGCAGCGAAGATCCCGCTACGATCATTCTGATCAGTGACGGAAAGGAGAGCTGCGACGCCGATCCCTGTCGTGTCGCCAAAGAGCTCAAAAGTATGGGGATCAATTTCGTCGCCCACGTTATCGGTTTTCATGTCGATCGGGCGACGGATCGGCAGCTGGCCTGTATCGCCCATTCCACCGGTGGTGAATACTTCTCGGCCCGAAACGCCGCCGCCCTCAACAAGGCGATACGACAGGTAGCCAAAAAAGTGACAAAGGTCACCGTTCTCCCCACCCGGCCAAAGGTCATACGCAAAGAACCGGCCAAAGTGAAACTGGTCGCCCTCTATGAGTCGGATCGAGGATCCTCGGTAAAGACGGTCGGTGTGTCGGGGGTCCATTGGTGGGTCCGGCAGGATGGCAAAAGTATCTATGCCGATGACGATCCTCTGGATCATCAACCTACAGTCGCCCTGCATAGCGGAAAGGCAACCGTCAAAGTAAGTTATCCGAAAAGTTCCCATCCCCAGAGTTACGAAAAGAATGTCACTATCAAACCGGGAGAGAACCAGATCGTCTTCTATCTCAAAGACGGAAAGCTCAGGATCGAAGCGCTGAATCAAGGACAAAGAACCAAAAGCTCGGTCTATCTCTACCCCATCGTTAATGGAGAAGCAGATGAAATGTCGGAGATGGCGTGGTGTATCACATCACCTGAAAAAAGCTGTAACTATCGTCTGCCGATAGGGGAATACCTCCTCAAAGGGAGCTGCAACGGTCGGAAACTGGAAGGAAAGGTGGAAGTGAAAGAGGGAGAGGAACAACTAGTCCAACTCGACTGCACTCCGGTAAAGCCATAGCAGAAAAGAAGGCAAATGATACAGCGATACGAGCCGCCGGAGTAAAATTCTGTCCCCAGAGAATGACTATTCCGCGTCAAAAGGATATCAAAGCGTAAACTCCTCCCCCAGATAGTGCTTACGTACCTCCGGATTCTCCGCGATCTCTTCACTGCTGCCCTGGGCCAGCATCTCCCCGGAACGCATCACATAGGCACGTTCACAGATCCCCAGGGTCTCGCGGACATTGTGATCGGTGATGAGGATTCCGATCCCCAGATCCCGCAGCTGCCGGATGATTCCCTGGATATCCAGTACGGCGATGGGATCCACTCCGGCGAAAGGTTCGTCGAGCAGCAGGAACTTCGGTTTGCCCACCAGCGCCCGGGCGATCTCCACCCGGCGGCGTTCCCCTCCGCTGAGCCGAAAGCCCAGCCGGTCCCGGATCGGCTCCACGTTGAAAAGCTCCAGCAGCTCGTCGATCCGTTTGCGGGATCTCTCCCTATCCATCGGCGTAGCTTCCGCGGCGATCCAGAGATTCTCCTCCACACTGAGATCCTTGAAGATGCTCGACTCCTGGGGCAGATAGCCGATCCCGATCCTCGCCCGGACACTCAGGGGATAGGGGGTCAGGTCCCGTCCGTCCAGCTCCACCTGCCCTTCGGTGGCGTCGGTGAGTCCGCAGATCATGTAGAAGCTGGTGGTCTTTCCCGCGCCGTTGGGACCCAAGAGTCCCACGATCTCACCGCTTTTGACCTCCAGAGAGATCCCGCGGACAATGGTCTTTTTTTTGATGACCTTGCTCAGGCCGGTAGCTCGAAGTCTATGCATTCAGCGGCTCGATTCGGTAGATTCGACGCTCTCCCTCCGGGATGATCGTCACTTGCCAGAGATTATACCCGGCGGCGGCTAAGAAGGCTTTGAGCCCCTCATCCATCCACTCCACCAGATGGCGTCCCGGCTTCTCGAACTCCTCCAGCAATCCCAACCGGCCCAGCTCCTCAAAACCGGTCCGGTAAAGATCGTAGTGGTAAAGCCCGTCACCATAGCTGTGCTGGAGAGAAAAGGTCGGGGAGGTGACGGCACTTGTCGAACTCGCCGCTTGGGCGATGGCCTGGACCAGCGTCGTTTTGCCCGCCGCCAGGTCCCCCTTCAGGGAGATGACGGCATTGTTCGGAACGAGACGATCAATGGCCTCAACGACTTCCGGAAGATCCTCCAACCCTGCTTCGATCTCGATAACGTCGTTTGTCGTTTGTCGTTTGTCGTTTGAAGGGGTTGAGGAGTGCATTGAGTTTCCTTGCTTATGGTAGTCGCTAGTCGATAGTCTCTGGTCGCTAGTTGTCGTTAGAACGGGGGTTCACCCCTCTTTGTCGTTTGAAAAAAAGGTGAATCGGTTACTAGTTGCTAGTTTCTAGTTACTCGTTATTTACAGCGCATTGGAGACCCGAACGATCTCCTCCAGATGCTTCGCCGCCTTGCCGCTGTCGATCGTCTCACTGAGGATCTCGATCGCTTCGGGGATATCCCTCGCCCGCCCGTCGACAAAGAGGGCGTAGGCGCCGTTGAGCAGAACCACCTCCCGCTTGGGGCCCTGCTCCTCCCCGCTGAGAACTGCCCGGGTAATGGCGGCGTTGGCCACGGCGTCTCCTCCCAGAATCGCCTCTTTGGGCGCCCGCTTGAAACCGTGGACCTCCGGCTCGATCACCCCCTCGCTGACCCGGCCGGCCTCGACATAGGCGAAACGGGTCGGGGCTGCCAGGGAGATCTCGTCCATCCCGTCTTCGCTGCTGACCACATAGGCCCGCTCGGCATCGAGATCCAGCAGCGCTTCGGCCATCGAGTGGACGAAATCGGGGCTGAAGACCCCCATCAGATATTTCCGGGCTCCCGCCGGGTTGGTCAGCGGTCCCAGGATATTGAAGATGGTACGGTGGTCCAGGGATTTTCTGACGGGCATGATGTGTTTCATCGCCGGATGGTGGTGAATGGCAAAGATGAAGGTGAAGCCCGTCTCCTCCAACAGCTTCACCTGCCGCTCGGGATCCAGATCCAGCCGCATACCCAGAGCCTCCAGTAGATCGGCAGAGCCTGACTTGCTGGTGATGGAGCGGTTGCCGTGCTTGGCCACGTAGGAGCCCGAAGCAGCCAGCAGAAGTGCCACCGTGGTGGAGATATTGAAACTCCCGCTCTTATCCCCGCCGGTACCGACCACATCCACCAGTTTTCCCCTCAGTTCCTCCGGGACCGGCAGCTTCACCGAATGCTCACGCATCACCTCCGCCGCCGCCGCGATCTCCTCGGGGCTCTCCCCTTTTTCATAGAGAGAGACCAGAAAATCCCGCGCCTCCTGCTCACTCATCTCGTTAGCAAAGAGCCGCTCGAATGCCTTTTTGACCTGGGATACATTTTCCATTCTCAATTCTCCATTCTCAATTCTCAATCCGTGAGCTCTCAAAGCTCACGAACGTATTCCTCTTTTTTGCTCTTGGGGATCGTCTTGGTCGCCGGGATCGCCAGGACCTCGTACTCCTTCGGCCCCTTGAGATATTCGATGGTGATGCGGTCGCCTACTTTGACCTCTTTGGAAGGCTTGGCCTTGACCCCGTTGATGAAGACAACACCGCTCTTGACCATATCCTGGGCGATGGTCCGGCGCTTGACCACATTGACGCTGCTGAGCCACTTGTCGATTCTCACAGTTTGAACTCCTCTTCGGCTCTCTTGGCCTCGATCATTCCTTTGACGGTGAGTTTCCCCTCCAGGAGATATCCTCCGGCTTCGAGCTCTTTGCGGATACGTTTGCCCTCTTTGGGGGTGAACATTCCGGTGTTGGCCAGGGCCAGGATCAGATCCCGGATCGTCTCCCCCTCTTTCTGGGTCAGCACCCCCAGGAGAAAGACCCGCTCGTTCAGATCCAGTTCACCGTTCATGATTTACGCATCCCAAGTACGGGCCTGAAGTCCCGCCTCCATCTCATTGCGCCGCGAAGCGGCGCCCCGCAATTCCTCACTCTTCACTCCTCACTCTTCACTCCTCACTCTTCACTTGATCGAAACTCCGTTTCGATCAGTGCAGTTCCTCATTGAGCTTCACCTCCCGGGTACTCCGGCGGGCGATCAGCTCACCGGTGAGAGAGTCCTGGCGATAATGGACACCGTTGAGCCCCTGGAGCTCCGCTCCTTTGAAGACCGTTTTGTCCTCCAAATCCGCTTCGGGGTTGGCCGCTTTGATCCTGGACAGCTGATCCTCGTCGATACGGATCTTGGTCCCGGCCAGGATCGCGATGCCCGCATCGACGATACAACCGTCCCCCAGAGGGATGCCGGTGACAGAATTGGCTCCCAGCAGAGTATTCTCTCCGATACTGATGGGGTTGCCGTCGGTGCCGGAGAGGACCCCCAGGATACTCGCACCCCCGCCCACATCGGAACCGCTGCCGACCACCGCCGAAGAGGAGATTCGTCCTTCCACCATGACGGGCCCGAGGGTCCCGGCGTTGAAGTTGATGTAGCTGGCACCGGGCATGACGGTGGTGCCGGGAGCCAGCTGGGCCCCCATGCGGACCTTGGAGCTGTCCAGGATCCGGGTATTGTCGGCGGGGATGACATGCTGGAGATAGCGGGGGAATTTGTCCACACTGTCGATGTTGGGGAAGGTGCCGTGGAGCTTCATCTCGATCTCGTTCTCCCGGAGATAATCCAGCTCATAGGGCTTGTTCCCCACCCAGGCGACGTTGCTCAGCACTCCGAAGGCACCGTTGAGATTGACGCCGCGCAGAGGCGCCTTGCCCAGAGAGAGGGCGTAGAGTTTGAGATAGACCGCCTCCACACTCTTGGGGGCCTCGTCTTCGAAGAGGAAGGTGATGCGGAAATCCTTGCCGATATCCTCCATCGCCGAGAGGACCTTGACCACCTGGACGTTGCGATGGGCATCCCCCACCGCTTCGGCCACATAAGGGGCGAAGGCCGCCATAGCGTTGGCGACGAATTCGTCACTCAGGGTCGCGACGAACTCGCTGCCGCTGAAATCCACCTCGATCCGCGCCTCCTGAAGGGCCCGGATGAAGATCGCGGCGGAACCGTAGTTCTCCCGCCAGTTGACGACGGCGTAGTTGGCCTGCAGCACCTTGTCGGCATTCTTCTGCCCCCGGTCCACCCGGGCGATTCCGAAGGCGACGGGCTCCCGGTACCCCTCCTGGGACTTGATCTCCTCGACCAGGGATTTAAATGCTTCCGTGCTTGTAACGGTCTCGATTGCCATATATACTCCTGCATTGTTGTTCAGGAAATTATATCTCAAAGGCCTTTGAGATCCGGCGAATCAACCTTCACCATGACTTTATTACCGCATCAGGGAACTACCTCAAGAGACTTTTTTTTTCCAACAGGCAACCCTCACGAAGCAAACCGCCATTTCTCCCCGATACATGTATAATTTCATCCAAGATACCCAAAGGAAGCATATGCCCGAACCCCAACGCCTCGTCTGCCACTCCTGCGGTTCGACGGACGTGACCGTCGATCCCCCTTTTTACCGCTGCAACCACTGCGGCTCCCAGTACCGCCTCCCCGAGGAACCTCTCCCCAAAAAGGAACTCATGGCCTGGCACCGGCGCCACCGGCGCCTGCTGGTGCTTTTGACGCTCCTGGTGGCGGTGCTGGCGGTGGCAGTGCTCTACGATACCCTGCTGCTGCGCTCTACCTCCAAAGCGATCGCGCCCCCTGCCGCTGCCTCCCACAAAAGTCGCCCAAGCTCCCGCTTCAAAAATATCGCCTTCAGCACCGATGCGCTCAAGTCCATCGACGATCTGATCCGCACCGACAATGAGAGCTACCTCATCGCCGGACGCACGCGCTACGACAAGATCTACGTCGCGGAGATCTCCGCTTCGGGTCGCGTGCTCCAGAGTCGCAAACTCGCCCATGGGGTCTATGTGTCGTTGGCGAAGCGCAGCGGGGGTGGAGCCATCGTCTCGCTGTACGCTTCCGATCAAAAAGGAGAAACCGATTATCTCGATACCGCCTTTAAAATCCTCCATAAAGTTCCCGAAGGGTTTAAGCAGATTGTGGGATATCAGGGCGGATTTATCGGGGTGCGCGGCCCCAAAATCGTCCGCTACGACAGCGACGGCAAACCGCTATGGACACAAATAGTCGACAAGAGCCAATACATAGCCCAAGTGGGCAAACACCGAGACGCCGTCGGCAATATGGTGCCCTATTCGGAGCGGCTCTTTTCCCTGACGCTTCGCCACATCACCCGTCTGAAAGGGGGCGATTTCGCCGCCCAGGGCACGGACAGAGAGGGGCGGCTCGCTCTGGTTATTTTTACCTCAAAAGGGAAGATACTTAGCTACAAAAAGATCGATCTGGGTCGCCTCTACCCCCGGGTCCTCTACCCCGCCAAAGAGGGGGGCTTCATCGTCATGGCCGAGCCGGGCGTGCAATGGATAGTTTTCGACGCCCAAGGCAACCTCATCGCCCGAAAGAAGCTTCACATCAACGATACCCGGGATCTCTTCACCTATGCCATCGCCGAAGATAAGCAAGGCTACATCGCCACCTATATGAAAAAGGGGGAAATGTTCATCGCGCGGGTCAACGACGACGGTACGCTGGCTTCCAGACACCGCTACGCCCTGCCCGGAGTGCGCTTGCATCCCCAAAAGATCGTCCCCGCTTTTGACGGGGGCTTTCTCCTGGCGGTCGATACGGAGATTCACGAGCCTTGGTTGGTCAAAGTCGACAGCCAGGGGCGTCTTGATGCCGATCTGAGCGATCCCACCCTCCACCGCACCGCGACCAAAAAGCGCAGTCTCCCGCCTGTGACGGCCGTCCCCCGGCACTTGGGCGATACCTTGCCCACCCAGACTCACCTGGAGCTCAAAACACCCCAAAACGCCCCCATTCAAACCGTGCCTACGACGGAATTTCTCGGAGCACGTTTATGGGATATGGTCGCCTCTCCTGATGGTAAATACCTCTACGCGGCCACCGGCTCGACGGGATTTAAAATATTCCAACGACTCCCCGACGGTTCGGTGAAGCTTCTCTCCAATCTCTTGCGCACCGCCTCGAAGCTGATTATCACCCGTCACCTGATTCGCGTCGCCCAGGGCGGTATCCCGCGCCACGGAACACCGGAGTATTACGACGCAGCCTATCGGGTCGTTGTCAACAACGCCCAGACCCGCGCCTATGTGGTTGATACGGAACATGGCCTCTACGAGGTGGATATCAGCGACAAAGCCCACCCCAAACTCCTCACCGCCCTCAGAGGGATCAGAAATGTCGCCGTCGCCGTCAGCGCCGATGACAAAGAGCTCTACCTTTACGACGACACGCTGCACATCTGGCCCGTCGACAGCCTCGCGGAGCACAAAAACTCCACGCTCAACTCCCCCACCGGCCCCGGAGATATGGTGCCGCTCAATCAAGGCGCCTTTCTCGCCATAGCCCCATCAGGTAGCCGCCATGAGGTGCTCATCTACGATACGCGCCTGAGGCTTGTCAGAGAGCGGTATACTCCTTCCACCCGCTTTGGCATCAGCGGCCTCCATACCGATGAGGAGAACAATCTTTACATCATCAGCGGCAAAGTAGAGATGCTCCATCTCTCCCAAAGCGGCAAACTCTCTCCGGTGGGCGATTTCAACGTTGATGGCCATATCTACGATCTCGCTGCTTACCCGAAAATCCACACCATCTGCTACGCTACCGACAAAGGGGTTGTCTGCCTCGATACCGAGAAAAAAAGCCCAAAAATCCTCTACCGCGACGTCGGACTCCATCAGGCCACCGCCCTGGCCAAAATCCCAGGCAGCAATCTCCTCTACATCGCTTTCGTCGAACCGGCCATCGGGTGGGTGGAGCTCAAGCCGTAGCCGATCACGGGCACCACCATCGTCTAGGCCCAACCACCCCACAAGAACCGCTCCCTCCAGCTCCCGGCGCAACAGAGCAACGCGGGTATGCAGACTGACGATATCCACGAAGACTTCCAAATTTCTTTTGAGAAGTTCAAGGACCAAACACGCCTTTTTCATGCAGATCTCCTCTTGGATTTTCCCTAAACGATCTTTGGAATTCGGTCTTTTTTGTTGGACATTCTGTCGGCAGGACTTGAAAAGCTCCTCATGCTTCTGCAAGTCACTCTTGGGTAGAATCCACGCATGAAACATCTCCGGGGCCACAGCCGACGCTACTTTTCTCTCGCCACTATCGCGATGCATTCGACCCTGCATCGGTTGTGCAGCATCGAGAGCCGCTACCGGCACCAGGATCGCCCCCACCTCTACCACGAATACAAAACCTCCCCGCCTTCTGAGCGTTAAGCCTTGAGCGCAAAGCGCTCAGATTCGACTGCCAATCAACTCTATCTCAATTCTTAACACGTAACACATAGCACTTAACACGAAAAAAGGAACTCTATGAACCGACGACACATCTCTCTGCTGACCGCTACACTGCTGGCCGGAACACTCCAGGCGGCACCGGACGACAGCACCGCCGCCGATCTCGAAGAACTGGGAACCATCACTGTCACCCCGGACCGGGTCAGCGAACCTCTCAGGAACACGACCGCCAATGTCACCGTCATCACCGCCGAAGAGATCCAAAAGCGGGGTTATCGGACCTTGTCCGATGCCCTGAGC
>JALWZI010000011.1 GCA_027002755.1 Campylobacteraceae bacterium
CAGCTGGGGCAGCCGGCTCATGGCGTAGATCGCCGCGGCCAGGGTGAGCCAGGCGGCGGTGTGGAGGATCCCCAGGGTCGAAAGCCCCAGCTGCACCAGCACGATGGTCCCCAGCAGGGCGGCCAGCATGGCGATATTCTGGATGAAATTGCTGCCGGCCAGGATCGTCCCCAGCCGCTCCAGGGGAGCCAGGAACTGCACCGTGGCATTGAGGGGTACGATGGCCAGACCGCCGAAGAAGCCGAAAGCCAGGATCGCCGCTCCCATCCAAAAGGGCGTCGCCGAAGCCGCCAGGAGGCTCAGCGCCCCCCAGAGCCCCAGGGCCCCCAGCGGGACGAAGCCCAGCTCGATATGGAGCCGCGAATAGCGCCCCGCCACCAGGGAGCCCAGGATCACCCCCACGGCGCTCAGGGCCAGAAGCCCCTGGATCATCACCGTGTTCTCATCGCCTGTGAGCGTCTTGTAGTGGGCGGGGAAGGCGGCGATGAGAAGCTGGCTGAGGGCCCAGAAGACCGCCAGCCCCACGATCGAGAGCCAGATGTTGCGGTCACTTCGGAGGATGGCCAGGTTTTTTCGCAGATACTCCAGCCGCAGATAGCGCCCCATCTCGAAAGCCTCCCGCACCGCTTCGCCGGTGGCGGGGATCCGTAGCGCACTCAGATACTCTAAGGCACTCATGAGGATCAGCCCCCAGCCCAGGGGGGCGACGGAGCGCAGCACCGCACCCGGCACGGCGCTGCCGTCGTAGAGCCCCTCGAAGAGGAACGAAAAGAGCAGGCCGCTGAGCAGAATCGCCGCGATGGTGAGGGCCTGAACCAGGGCGTTGGCACCGGCCAGGCGCTCGGCGCCGGCCAGATGGCGGATGAGGGCGTATTTGGCCGGGGAGTAGAGGGCGCTTTGCACCGCCAGGAGCAGGGTCATCCCGAAAGCGGCCAGGAACCACCCCTGATAGTAAAAGAGTGTCGTCAGCACGGAGAGCACCAGTCCCGCCAGGGCCATGGCCCGGACGATCCGGCTCTTGTCGTAGCGGTCGCTGAGCCAGCCCGAGGGGGAGAAGAGCAGAATGAAGGGGATCAGGATCAGGGCGTTGACCAGGGCGCTGAGGACCACCAGGGTGTCGCCGGAGTAGCTTTTGATCAGGACGTTCTGGATGGTGATCTTGTGGGCGATGTCGGTCATGGCGTTGAAGACCAGGACCGCCAGGAAGGGGAGAAATCCCTCCAGACGCAGCAGCGCTCTCATGCGTTCTCCTTTTTGCGCCGGTCGCCGAAGCGCTGGCGGTAGGTTTCGAAGAGCTGCATATTGAAGAGATAGGGTTTGAGGATCAGCGTGGCGTCGAAGAGTGCCTTGATGGTCCGGTTGGTGTCGAAGCTGTAGTCGATGAGCCGCTTGGCCAGATCCACCTCGGAGCGGGCCACGGAGCGGGCGTGGGCGATGTAGGCCTGGAGCAGCTCTCCGTCGGGATCCACCGCCTCCAGCTCCTTGAGGATCTTCAGAATCTCCAGCTCCTTTTCGCTGAAGCCGTCGCCCCGGTCGAAGAGGGCGTCGTTGATGAGATAGTGGTCGAGGCGGTCACAGTTGATTCCCGCCGCTTCACAGAGCTCCTCCTTGGTGTAGCGTTTGGGGGAGGGGGGTGCCATGAGCAGATCGAGGGTGTCCAGGATCGCCTCGTAACCCCGGCTCAGATCGAAATCCTCCCGCTGCATCAGCTCCCGGATCTGCTCGATGGAGGCGTGGAAGTTCTTCTGGAGATATTTGATGAACTTGATCCGTTCGATATAACTCTCGTCGTAGAGATGGACGTTGGGTTTGGGCTTCTCCGGTTCGGGAAGCAGCCCCTCTTTGATGTAGTAGAGGATCGTCGATTTAGGGGTGTCGGTGGCTTCGACCAGGTCTTTCATTTTCAGAGGCATCTGAGGCTCCATGAAGAGGGTTTTCGGACATTTTACCGTGAAAAGCGAGAAGTGTCAAGTGAGACTTTACAATATATATAATTCCCATATTATGGGACATTGGTTGCATGATCAGTGTTATATTTATTAATATGTTATACAATATCCTTTTTTGCTCTATTAGGGGAGAGGTCGGGGCCGTTCGATCCGTATAACCCTCGGATAAACAGAAAAATTTTTATTCTGTAGAGTAAACTTAAGCGACGCTTCTTACTGAGATGTGAGACCTTCGTCGAAGGATGAACCCACTACAATGCGCGCGACGTTAAAAGTTCGCAAGGAATAGAATGAAAAAAGTACTGTTGATTCTCTCACTGTTGATCGTGGCATCCGGCGGAGTCCTCTATGCGCTTAAGGGCAAAAGCCAATACGAGCCGGGGAAATACTCCCTAGAGATCCGGCCTGCCGACAGACCCTTCGGCGTCGGTTCGACCCTGAGCTACCGGTTGCCCGACCAGTTCGGCAAAGCCCACCGCTCCTCTCCCGAGACCCGGACGATTGCTTTCGCATTCTCCAAAAACGCCGGGCATATTCTCCGTAGCACCATGCAGGGGAAACCTGCCGGATACCTGCAGAAGCACCGGGCGGTGCTCATCGCCGATATCAGTGGAATGCCCACGGTGATCCAGAATATGTTCGCCCTGCCGGACCTGCGGAAAAGCGCCTATCCCATGCTGCTGATCTACGACAAGGAGATGGCACAGCGACTCAAAGAGGGGCGGGAAGGCTCCTGGG
>JALWZI010000012.1 GCA_027002755.1 Campylobacteraceae bacterium
CTGTCTGCCATAGGGCGCTCGGTAGCGTACTTGTCCCAGAACTGGGGTTCGGAGCAGCCGATACAACCGTGCCCGGCACCGATGGGCCAGTTGGTCCCGCTGTTGTATCGGACGATGGAGCAGTTGTTGAAGGTCATGGGACCTTTGCATCCCATCTTGTAGAGACACCAGTTGTTCTGCGCCCCTTCGTCTCCCCACTCCTCGACGAACTCACCGGCATCAAAGTGGGCACGGCGTTCGCAATTGTCATGAATCCGATAGCCAAAGGCAAACTTGGGGCGATTGAGATGATCCAGCTCGGGGATCTGCCCTGTCATCACGAAGTGGAGAATCGTTCCGGTAATATTGGCCGGGTTGGCGGGGCAGGCGGGGATGTTGATGATGGGCTTGCCTTTGACGATATCCTGAACTCCCACGGCCCCTGTAGGGTTGGGGGCTGCTGCGGGAACTCCTCCGAAGGTGGCACAGGTTCCCACGGCCACGACGGCAGCACTGTCGCCCGCGACTTTGAGCAGATGTTCCTCGAAGGTTTCTCCTTTCGCACCGATGGTACACCACTCCTTGCCGGCACCTACGGGAACGGAACCTTCAACAACACAGAGATATTTCCCCTTGAAGGTCTTCATCGCCTCTTCCAGATGGGCCTCGGCCTGATGGCCTGCCGCAGCCATCAACGTTTCGTTGAACTCCAGATCGATAGTCTCCAGAATCAGCTCATCGATGGTAGGCGAATCGGAGCGAAGGATCGCCTCGGAGTTGCCGGCACAATCCTGCAACTCGATCCAGATGATAGGCACCCGGTTCATCAGCTCCGCCGCTTCGGCCACCAACGGGGTAAAAGAGGCGGGCAGCATCAGCATCGCCGTGATCGCACTGGCCCACTTCATAAAATCCCGCCGGCTCAGCCCTTCGGCTTCGAGCACCTTGTGGATATCCACCTTGGTCGCCGCCGGTGCCTCCCGCAGCTCACTCAGGCGCTTCTCCATGATTTTCCGCAGCTTGTCGTAATAGGCCTCACCCCGATTGGTGTTGACCCGTACCCCTTTGGCGCTGAACATTTTGGCCAATGCGTCACGTCTGTCCATCTGATACCTCCGAATGAATAATCATTCACTATCTTAAAAGAGTAAAGCTTACCCTACATTTAAATCGGGGGGATTTTATTTAAAAAATTGTAAAAATTTTAATTTCTTATATATAAAACGGACCAATCCCGGTCAGATCTGTCGTATCAATGGGTTGTACAGACGCTGCAGACATCGAAGGATTTGAAAACAAGCTCTGTCGGATCCTCCCGGCGCAGGCCGATCAGAGCCTGTTGAGCCACTCCCGGATCCTCCGGTGTGCCGTTACCCAGATTCCACTGGGTGGGGGTGATGATCTCATACTCCCGAATCCTCCCCTCCCGGATCGAAACCCGGTGGATCAGCGACCCCCTTGCCGCTTCGACAATACCTGTCCCTTCTGCCTCGGAGGGGAACGAACCCGGATCGATCCAGGCCTCCTGGGCCAGATCGATCTCCTTCAAAAGTCTGTCGAGATAGCCGATCAAACGGGGAATTTCACAGATTCTCGCCAAGATACGGGTAAAGAGCGAATCACGATAACGCCGGTGCGCCTCTTTGACCAGCGGGGTTTTCATCACCATGGCCCGGGCCAAGGGACCTGTCTCATAGGGCCGATCCCGATAGGCGACCTTGCGTGCCTGGGTCCCGGGAACTATCTCCTCCCGGACATAGCGCAGATCCAGATGCTCCCGCAGACGGGTCCCCACTGATTTCCCGGGATGGAAGAGCCCCTCACCAAAGACGATGAATCGGTCGTGGCTCTGTCCCAGCCGTTCCCAGCCGCGATCGAGTATCCGGCGCATGGCTTTTGGCAGATCACCGCTTTTCCCCAACATCTCTTCGATCCGTTCACAGTGGACGAACGCTTCCAGCTCCACGTCAACGATGTATCGACGAAACAGCGTTTGCAACCGACGCAGTCGATGCCGGAACTCCAACAGATCCACCGGCGTGATCTCTCCACAGATCCCTCCTGGCAGTGCATAACTGGTATGGGGGTACTGTCCCGCCAACAACGCGATCATCTCCCCCGCGACCCGGGCGGGCTCCAGCGCCCGCTCCAATGGAGCCTCCAGTTCCAGAAGCGGTAGAATCGTCAGATAGAACCATTTGAAATGATTCTGCAAAAGCTCCAGGCTCAGCGTCAATTCCCGTATATTGCGAGCCTTGTCGCTGATCCGCAACCCCTCGAAGCACCCTTCCAGGGCCCGCACGGTGGCTATCAGATGGGCATGGCCGCAGATGCCGCAAACCCGCGGATTGATGCTCAAAGCATCGAGAGGATCCCGTCCCCGCAGGATCCTCTCGATATGGCGGCTGTTGAGAAAAAGGATCTCGGCGAAAGTGACCTGTCCTTCTTCGTAGTGGTAGCGGACCTGGGCCTCCCCTTCGATCTTTTCGATAAGCTCCAGGCGTATCTCAGCCATCTTCATCCTCCAGCAACGGTCGGTGAAAACGCTCGATGTTGAAGGCTTTGGCGATACCGGCCAGACTCAGATAGGCCCGTCTCGGAACCCCCAGAGGCATCCGTGCCGGAATTCCCATATGTTTGGGAGTCCGCCAGAGCCCCTCCCGAGGAAAGGTCGGTTCGGTACATCCCATGCAGGGCTGTCCGGCAC
>JALWZI010000013.1 GCA_027002755.1 Campylobacteraceae bacterium
GGCTCAACAATATGGAGAATGTGGGCGCCATCGCCCGCTCCGCCGCGGCCCTGGGAGTACGGGGATATGCGGTACCGGCCAACGGCCCCCATCCCTACGGCCGCCGGGCGATCCGGGTGAGCACCGGCCACATCACCCGGCTGGCGACCCATATCTACGAGGATCCACTGGAGACGATCCGGGCCTTCAAAGCGCGGGGATACCGGATCCTGGCCGCGGAGGTGACGGAGAGGGCGGTCCCCCTGGCGGATTTTTCCCCGGTACCGGAGAAGTGGGTGCTGATCCTGGGGAACGAAGAGGAGGGGGTGAGCGAAGAGATCCTGAAGGAGGCCGATACGGTGCTGCGGATCGAGATGGAGCCGGATGTCAGGAGTTTCAATGTGGCGATGGCGGCGTCGATTCTGATGTATACGCTAAAGAGAAACTAGTAACAACAAGCAACTGTGTTCTCTGAAAACAACCGGTTTCACTCGATGGCTCTGGCAGTCGCGAACGCAAGCGCCCGTTTTACGGGTTGAGCGCTCCTTTGTCGCCATCGAGTGAAACCTCTCAGGAAATTGATTTATGAAATACTATTCTTTCTTAAAAGATTTGAAAAGGAGACTAGAATGCGACCGTTGATTATCTGGACCGTTGCGGCGCTGTTTATATCGGCAGGTAGAATTGACCCGAAGCAGGTGGATGAGGGGATCCGTCTCTTCAAGGCTCACCGTTTCGATCGTTCCTACGATCTGCTGATCCCTGCGGCGAGGGCGGGGGATCCGAGGGCGGAGTTCTATGTGGGGCTCCTTTATGACATGGGTTCGATCAAGATGATGGACAAGGCCAGGGCGGTGGAGTGGTACCGCAAAGCCGCCGAGCAGGGCTATGCGCCGGCCCAGTACGATATGGGGGTGATGTTCTCCAAAGGGGAGGGGATCTACAAGGACCTGGAGGAGGCGAGGCACTGGTACGAAAAGGCGGCCGCCCGGGGCCACGGCTACGCGCTCTACAACCTGGGGGTGGTCTGGGAACGCGGCTATGGGGTGAAGCCGGACCTTGCCAAAGCCAGAGAGTATTACGAAAAGGCCGCGGACAAAGGGGTGGCGAAAGCCGCTTACAACCTGGCCAATCTCTACTACCGGGGCAAAGGGGTCGAGAGGAATCTCGCCCGGGCGGCACAATATTACAAAAAGGCTGCCGAACTGGGCCATGCCGGCGCCCAGTTTCATCTGGGTTGGCTCTATGCCCACGGTGAGGGAGTAGAACGGGATCTGAAACAGGCCAAAAAGTGGTACCGCGAAGCGGCCCTGGGCGGCAGCTCTGAAGGAGCGCTCAACTATGGTCTGATTCTGGAGAAGGAGGGCGATCCGGAGGCGCAATACTGGATCAAGAGGGGCAAAAGAGGGGAAATCCGTACAAAATGAAAGATTCTTCGATCCTCTCCAGAAACAGTGTTACAGTTTTGATATGAACAAACTCGAAACACTCCGACGCCATTTCGGACATGAGGCGTTCCGCCCCCTGCAGGAGGAGGCGGTGGATGCGATATTGAGTGGGCGGGATCTGCTGATGATCCTGCCCACCGGCGGGGGAAAATCCCTCTGCTACCAGCTGCCGACCCTGATGATGCCGGGGGTGACGGTGGTGATCTCGCCGCTGCTGGCGCTGATGCACGATCAGGTGACGGCCCTGCGGGAGCAGGGGATCGCCGCGGCGATGCTGGGATCGATGCAGTCGCAGGAGGAGCAGCGCGAAGTGTTGGCACAGTTACGCCGGGGAGAGCTGAAGCTGCTCTATGTGGCTCCCGAGAGACTGGCCGGGGAGTTTTTCTCCCAGCTTCTGCAGACCCTACCCGTCAACTTTTTCGTCATCGACGAGGCTCACTGCGTCAGTGAGTGGGGGCACGAGTTCCGACAGGACTATCGCCGGCTTTCCTGGCTGCGGGAGCGTTTCGGTTCCATCCCCATCGCCGCTTTTACCGCCACGGCCACAGCGGAGGTGGAGCGGGATATCGCCGAGCAGCTGCGGCTGAGGGATCCGGTGCGGGTTCGGGGAAGCCTCTACCGGGAGAACCTTACCGTCACCGCCCGGCATCGCCTCGGCGACGGTCGGGGGCAGCTTCTGGAGCTGCTGGCGGACCACCGGGGAGAGTCGGGGATCGTCTATACCCTTTCCCGGAAGCAGACCGAATCCCTGGCGGAATTTCTGCGGAGCAAAGGGCACAAAGCCGCCGCCTTTCATGCGGGGCTGGAGGCGGAGGAGAAGCGCCGGGTCTATGAGGCTTTTCTGGCCGACGAGATCGAAACGGTGGTGGCCACGGTGGCTTTCGGGATGGGGATCGACAAGAGCAATATCCGATACGTCGTGCACATGAGCCTCCCCAAGAGTGTGGAGAACTACTATCAGGAGATCGGCCGGGCGGGACGTGACGGCCTGGAGGCGGAGACGCTGCTGCTCTTCGGGGCCCAGGATCTGCTGATGCAGCGGCGTTTTATCGATGAACTGCCCGAGACCCCCTACAAAGCCCACGCCTACGGGAAACTGGAGTCCTTCTGGCGGCTCTGCACAGCCGAGACCTGTCGCCACCGGGCTCTGGCGGACTATTTCGGCGAGGAGCTAGCGGCCTGCGGCAAGCGCTGTGACAACTGCCTGGCCCCAGACTCCCAACAGATGGAGATCACCGAGGCGGCTCAAAAATTTCTGGCGGCGGCCTGGCGCAGCGGCCAACGCTTCGGCACCGGCTATCTGATCGACCTGCTGCGCGGCAGCCGGGACCGGCGGATCCTGGCCAACGGTCATGAATCGCTCTCGGTCTACGGCATCGGCAAAGCGCTGGATCGCAAACAGTGGGGGGTCGTCGCCGACCGGCTCCTGGAACTGGGGGCGACGACCCTCAATGAACACAAAGGCGTGGAGCTCACCCAAAAAGGGGCGGAGATTCTCAAGGGACTCGAGGCCGTGACGATCCGTCAGGAGCGCATGGAAACCAAAGCCCCTGACCGGCGGGCTTCCGTGGAACCGGATCTGCCCGATGATTTCGATGCGGAGCTCTTCGAGCGCCTAAAAGAGCGGCGCAAGGCAATCGCCCAGGAGCACGGCGTGCCCCCCTATGTGGTCTTCTCCGACAAAACCCTCCGTGAACTGGCGATCCATCGCCCCGTCGACAGGGAGGAGATGCTCTCTATCCACGGCATCGGCGAGGTAAAGTTCGAGCGGTATGGGGAACTGTTTCTGGAGTTGATGGAGGAGTCTTGATGTTCGCCATCAGGTTTGCTGGCTTTTCTGAATGACAAGCAGCCTGAGTCTTCATTTCTTTTTCTTTGTAGCGTGACAAAGAAAAGAAACGAAGCAAAGAAAAAGAAAACACGAAGGACTGACGTCAAACCTTTTGTTCCAATTGCGGCATTTCTTTAGGAGCCTTTTGATTCTTAAAGCGCCTCTTTGAGAATTTGATAAACCCGTTCCATCTCCGAGACATCCACCCCCAGACGCTTGCCTTCTTTGACAACATAACCCACCAGCGCTTCGATCTCGGCGGGTTTGCCCCGTTCCAGGTCCAGTTGCATGGAGGTTTTGGCTCCGGGGAGGACTTTGGAGGCCTGGGCGAGGGTGGCTTCGATCTCTTTGTCCCCCAGAGGGATGCCCTTGGCCTGGGCGAGGGTGGTGATCTCCTCTAGGAGTCGGCGGAGCTGTGCTCTGTGCTCTTTGTATACCTGATCCATCGAAATCTTGTATAGAGAGGTGAGTGCCGCCATGGGGGAGATGAAGAGGAATTTTTGCCACTGCTCAAAGGCGATGTCGGCTGTGGGTTTGTGACGAGGCAGGGAGCGGTCGAAGAGTCGGGTGACGGGAGAATAATCGTCAGGGTCGAAATCCTCTTTGCCCCAGCAGAGACGGAAGATTTCCCCTTTTTTACGAATCACTCCCGGTTCGACAATGTTGGAGAGAATATAGATGCATCCTTCCAGAGCATCGGCCTGGGGGTAGTGTTTCAGGATTCGGGGACGATACTCCACACCGTTGAGCAGGGTAAGGATGACGGTCTGCTCCGAGACATTGGATCGGATCGATTCGAGACCCGCCTCCAGATCGGTTGCTTTGAGAGTCAGGAGGATCAGATCCTGGATTCCGAGCCCGGAGGGATCTTCCAAAGCGTGGGCGGGGTGGACGGTATACTCTTCCTGCTGATCGATGATACGCAAGCCCTGCGTTCGGATCGCTTCCAGATGCGTTCCCCTGGCGATGAGGCTTACCTCGTTCTCTCCGGCACGGATAAAGCTTCCCCCAAGATACCCGCCGACACCGCCGGCGCCTACGATCATGATTTTCATTATTGTCGGAGGAGATTACTGGGCATTGCCCTCTTGCTGCTGTTTGGCGATCTCGGCGCGGACCATATCCATGTCCAGTTCCCGGACCTGCTTGATGATATCTTTGAGGGCCTCTTCGGGAAGCATACCGGCCTGGTTGAAGACGATGATTCCTTCTTTGATGACCATGATAGTGGGGATAGAGCGGATCTGGAACTCGGCGGCGATGGCCTGCTCCTCTTCGGTGTTGACCTTGCCGAAGAGAATGTCGGGGTTTTCCTCGGCGACCTTTTCGAAGATGGGGGCGAAGGAGCGGCAGGGTCCGCACCAGGGGGCCCAGAAGTCGATGATGGCGATGGGGTTTTCACCGATCTTTTCGTTGAAGTTTTCGGCGGTGAGATTTTCGAGAGCCATAAGGTTTCCTTGTAAATAAGTTGAATATGGATTATGACATAGTTGGCTGAAAAGAAAGATCAGCTGGCGTAGGTGAGAGGAGGCATGTCGGCCCGGTACTCCTCCAGCCCCAGGAGGAAATCGTTGAGAATCGCGTCGGAGCAGGGGAGATATTTGGGGTGTTCCGGCGAGCGGAAGAGGTCCCGGAGTTTGGAGCGACTCATGGGGCGTTCGCCCATCTCGAAGATCATCTCCATATCCATATCTCTGAGCTGCAGGGCGATGCGGAGTTTTTTGAGGATGAGGTTGTTGTCCAGTTCGATCTCGGCATCTTCCGGAGGCGGGTTGAGGATGGCACCCCTCGTCAGACGGATCAGTCCGTCGAGGAAGACCCCAAGCTCTTCGTAGTCGGCGTTCTCATGACCTTTGGCGGAGGGTTTTTTGAGGAGGGCTTTGAGGCGCTTCTCCTCCATGGGATAGGCTTCGAGCTCATAGATCTTCAGCATGGTCTCGGGATCGAGGCGCAGTGCCTCTTTGATCTTGTAGAGGACCTGGCCCGGTTTCAACGATGCCCCTTTTTGACGGCGTCGCTGGCGATATCCAGGTCTCTGGCCATCAGGTTGATCAGGTCGATGCAGGTTTTGTCCTTGATGTTGTGCTTGAGGGACCAGTATTCGGGATTGGTATAGACAAGGTGCGTGGTGCCGTTGAGCTCGTTGTAGATCCCGATACGTAGGGGCAGATCCACCGCCATAGTGGGATTGCAGTCGAGGAGCTTGGCACTGATCTTGGGATTGTCGATCTCCAGGGTCAGGGTGGGTTTGAGGTACATTTTGATAGCGGTGGCACGCTTCTCCTGGTCGATGGTCTGCAGGAGGTGGTAGTTTTTGGGCTCCAGGGCCGCAGTGATGCGCCGGGCGGTCTCGGTGATGTTGTAGTCGCTGACATGCTCCTTGAGGAAACTGCCCCGGCTTTTGCCGCCGGAGCAGGCGGTCAGAGACAGGATGGCAGAGAGAAGAACGAGGAGAATGGGAATGCTGTTTTTCATGCTATCGAACCTTATTTTGGGTCATTTGTCATTGGTCACTGGTCATTTGGAATAGAGCCTTGATTATACAAGCTTCCCAATGACACGAAGGCATCGCCTTCGCTTAGACATTGAAACGGAAGTGCATCACATCGCCGTCCTGTACGATGTAATCCTTGCCCTCCAGGCGCATCTTGCCCGCCTCTTTGGCTCCCGCTTCTCCACCATACTTGACGAAATCCTCGTAACTGATCACCTCGGCACGGATGAAGCCCTTTTCGAAATCGTTGTGGATCACCGCAGCGGCTTTGGGGGCAGTGGTGCCCTGGGGGATGGTCCAGGCTCTGACCTCTTTGACCCCGGCGGTGAAGTAGCTCATGAGCCCCAGTTTCTCGAAGCCTTTGCGGATGATCTGATCCAGTCCCGACTCCTCCACGCCCAGGGATTCGAGCATCTCTTTCTTCTCCTCTTCGTCGAACTCCACCATCTCCTCTTCGATCTTGGCGCAGAGCTTGATGACTTCCCGGTTGCGTTCGGCGGCGTAGGCTTTGAGGGCCTGGACATATTCGTTGTCTTCCGCCAGCCCCTCTTCATCCACGTTGGCGCCGTAGATGATCTCCTTGGAACTCAGCAGCCGCAGCTCCCGGTCGAGGATCTTGAACCCTTCGTTCTCCTGATCGGGGAAGGTAGCGGCAGGCTGCCCCGCCTCCAGATGCGCCAGCAGGGCTTCGGCCACAGGGAGCTGGAGTTTGGCGTCGCGATCGTTGCCTTTGGCTTTGCGCTGCAGCGCGGCGATACGCTTCTCCAGGCTCTCCATGTCGGCCAGGAGCAGCTCGGTCTCGATGATCTCGATGTCCCGAACCGGATCGATGGAGCCCTCGACATGGGTGATGTTCTCATCTTCGAAGCAGCGGACGATCTGGAGGATCACCTCGGTCTCCCGGATATTGGAGAGGAACTTGTTCCCCAGGCCCTCCCCCTTGCTGGCCCCTTTGACCAGGCCGGCGATATCGACGAAATCGAGGGTGGAGTACTGTATCCGCTCCGGGTTGACGATCTTGGCCAGCTCTTCGAGTCTGGGATCCGGGACGGGGACGACGGCTTTGTTGGGTTCGATGGTGCAGAAAGGGTAGTTGGCGCTTTCGGCGTTCTGCGCCTTGGTGAGTGCGTTGAAAGTGGTGGATTTTCCCACGTTGGGAAGCCCCACCAGTCCGATTCCTAAGCCCATATTCTCTTTTCCTTACGGGTGAATTTTGGCGCCATTATAGCGTAAGCGTCGGGTCAAAGAGAGGCGACGGTATGTTTGAGGAAGAGGGCCAGCAGGACCAGGAGGCTGATGCCGGCGGGTTTGGAGTACATTTTGTTGGCGGTGATGAAGACCAGCATCAGGGTCGCCGCCACCATGGTCCCGATGTCGAAGAGATATTTGGTGAAATCGAGCTTCAGATCGTTGACCACCGCGGCGCTGCCCAGGACCACCGTGATGTTGGCCATGTTGGAGCCGATGATGTTGCCGATGGCCATGTCGGCCTTGCCCTTGAGAGCGGCGATGACGGAGACGATGAGTTCGGGCATGGAGGTCCCCAGGGAGATCATCACGATCCCGATGACCCATTCGCTGACTCCGAGGCTCTTGGCGATGTTGGAGGCGCTCTCGATGGTGAACTCGGCCCCCACGATCACCAGCAGGAAGCCGACGATGAGCATCACACCGATGCGCATCCAGGAGAATGGAACCTGCTCCACCTCTTCGATCTCCTCCTCTTCCAGAGCGAGGATCTCCGCGCCGCTGTTCCGGAGAAAGAGCAGATAGGCCCCCATGATCAGCAGGAGCAGGATTCCGTCGACACGATCGAAGACTCCCTGCAGAGCCATGACAACAAAGATCAGGACCGGAAAGAGGGCCCAGGAGCTGTCCTTGGCGAAAAAGTCCCGGTGGGGGGTGATCCGTTTGGCCAGGAGGAATACCCCTGCCAGAACCAGGGTGATGTTGAGAATGTTGGAACCGATGACGTTGGAGACGGCGATCTCGGGCTTGCCGCCCAGACTGGCAGCGACAGAGGCGGCCATCTCCGGCAGGCTGGTCCCCAGGGCGATGAGGGTGGCGCCGATTACATACTCCGAGATGTTGAAACGCAGGGCGATTCGCTCGCTCTGTGCGATGAGCAGATCGGCCCCCCAGATCAGAGAAGCCAGGGAGAGGATAAAGATGACATAATCCATCATTCACCTCCTTCCGTCCGGATGATGAGGCTATCGGGGAGCCCGAATTCCCGGATCAGTCGGGCCTCTTCCGCGCGCATCTCCCCCCGGTCGGTCTCGTGGTCGTAGCCCAGGAGATGCAACAGACCGTGAATGAAGAGCAGCGCCAGCTCCTCCATGGGGCTGTGGCCCAGATCTTCCGCCCGTGCATGGACATGGTCCAGGGAGATGACAAGCGCTCCGAGGGGCTGCCCCGGCAGATCCCCCTCCAACGGGAAGCTCAACACATCCGTGGCTTTGTCGAGATTTCGGTGTTCCCGGTTGAGGGTACGGATCGTCGTGTCGTCACAGAGGATCAATTCGATTTCCCGGGGTGTCAACGCCTCGGCAATGGGCTTCAGATGCCCGGTCTCGATGGGGGTGTCGGTTTGGTTGTCAACGGTTATCATGGAAGGCGATTTTACCCAAATTAGTGTAAAATCGTTCTTTTTCGGCAGGGAATAGCAAGAAAAGAGAACCCCTGTATATATTATAAAATATTAAAAGGAGGCGTCGATGCCCAAGGCAGTCTGCATCATCTCCGGCGGTATGGACAGTGCGGTCAGTGCCGCCCTGGCGAAGCACGAAGGGTACGGGATCATCGCCGTGCATTTCAACTACGGTCAGCGGACGGAGGCCAAAGAGCGGGAGTGTTTCCGTCTCCTGGCAGAGGACCTGGAAGCAGAAGAGCGCTACGAGATCGATCTGCCCTTTTTCGCTCAGATCGGGGCCTCGGCCCTGACGGACCGATCCATCGAGGTTCCGACCGGAGGGATCGAGCCCGGCGTACCGGTGACCTATGTTCCTTTCCGCAACGGGATCTTTCTCTCCATCGCTGCGGCTATCGCTGAAAAGCACGGAGCCGAGGCGATCGTGATCGGCGTAGTGGAGGAGGACAGCAGTGGCTATCCCGACTGTCGCGAGAGCTACATTCGGGCCATGGAAAAGGCGAT
>JALWZI010000014.1 GCA_027002755.1 Campylobacteraceae bacterium
CCATCGAGCATGTTTTTCTGGCGATACTCTCCAGTCGGGCCGGGGAACAGCTCCTGCGACTGCTGGGAGCCGAAACCCAGGAGATGAAAAAAGCCATCGTGGCCCATATCACGGCCCATGTCCCGAGAATCGAACGGGAGGCGGATCCGGTAGAGACGGTGTCGCTCTCCCGGACGGTCAATGCCATGATCACCCAGATTCAGGCTGCCGGGAAAAAGGAGGCGACCGTCGGCAATATGCTGGTGGCGATCCGGGATCAGCAGGAGAGCTACGCCGCCTATCTGATGGAGCGTGCCGGGATCAGCCGTCTGGATATTCTGGAGGCGATCTCCCATCAGGTCTCCAAACCCCGGGAGAACGAAGAGGATGAGACTCCCCAAAGTACGACGCCCAACCTGGATGAGTTCACCGTGGAGCTGACGGAGTTGGCCGGCAAAGGCAGTATCGATCCGGTGATTGGCCGGACTGAGGAGATCGAACGGGTCATGCAGACCCTCTGCCGCCGCAAAAAGAACAACCCCCTCCTGGTGGGAGAACCCGGCGTGGGCAAAACCGCCATCGCTGAGGGGCTGGCACTCAAGATCGCCCAAGGCGAGGTCCCCGAAGCGATCAAGGATGCCAGGATCTACGCCCTGGATATGGGGGCCCTTGTCGCCGGGACCAAATACCGGGGAGATTTCGAGAAGCGTCTCAAAGGGGTGATCGAGGAGTTGAAAAACATCCCGGAAGCGATCGTCTTCATCGACGAGATCCATACCCTGGTGGGGGCGGGAAGCACCGGAGGCGGCAGTATGGACGCCTCCAATATCCTCAAACCTGCCCTGGCAAGGGGGGAGCTCAAGTGTATCGGAGCCACGACCCATCAGGAGTATCGCAACTTCTTCGACAAAGACAAGGCGCTCTCCCGGCGTTTCGCCAAAGTAGAGGTGGAAGAGCCTACGGCGGAAGAGACCTTTCTGATTCTCAAAGGAGTCCAGCACAAATACGAAGCCCATCATAAAATCCGCTTCAGTGACGAAGCACTCCGCAGTGCCATCGATCTGAGCGTCAAATATCTCCATGAACGCTTTCTCCCGGACAAAGCGATGGATCTGATCGACGAAGCGGGGGCTCATTTCATGCTGCGGGGAGAGCGGGAGGTGGAGGTGAGCGCCAAAGACATCTCGCAGATCCTTTCCCGGATGCTCAAACTGCCTCCGGCGACTTTGGAGGAGGAGGATACCGAGCGGCTGATGAGACTCAAGGAGCGCCTGGAGGAGCGGATCGTGGGGCAGGAGGAGGCGATCAAGCAGCTGACCCAGGCGATCAAGCGCTCCTATGCCGGGCTTAACCGTCCCGATACCCCCATTGGCAGTTTCCTCTTTGTCGGTCCCACCGGCGTGGGCAAGACCGCTCTGGCCCGTGCTCTGGCCGAGACACTGGGGGTCCATTTCGAGCGCCTTGATATGAGTGAGTATATGGAGAAACACGCCGTCAGCCGTCTGATCGGTGCCCCGCCGGGATATGTGGGATACGAGCAGGGGGGATTGCTGACGGAGATGATCAAAAAGCATCCCCACACCGTTCTGCTGCTGGACGAGATCGAAAAGGCCCATCCCGACATCATGAACATTCTGCTGCAGGTGATGGACAATGCCAAACTGACCGACAACAACGGGGTCGTCAGCGATTTCAAGAACGTCATCCTCGTCATGACCTCCAACCTGGGGACAAAGGAGCCCGGTGTCATGGGGTTCGCCAAAGAATCAGGGGCCAGGACGGAGCGGGCGATGAAGGAGTTCTTTTCTCCCGAGTTCCGCAACCGTCTCAGCGCCACTGTGGAGTTCGCTCCCCTGAAGCTGAAGGATCTGGAACGGATCGTCAAGATCCAGATCCGGGATCTCAATGCCCAGCTTGCCGGGAAGAATGTCAAAGTCAAACTTACCAAGGCGGCCCGACGCCATCTGGCAGAGCTCAGCCAAAGCGAGGAGTTCGGAGCGAGGGAGATCGCCCGGATCATCGACGAAAAGATCAAAGAGCCTCTGACGGATGCGATCCTCTTCGGCGCCTTGAAAAAAGGCGGGACGGCTCGGGTGGTCTTCCGGGAGGGAAGATTGGATTTCGAGTTCGAGACCTGATCTGCCTATGTCCTCCATCTTCGATCCCGATTACTTCATCACACCTCTGAGCCCTTACTCCCACAGTTTCCCGGATCCCCGTTTTGCGGCGGAGGAGGGGCTGCTGGCCTACGGCGGGGATCTCCATCCCGATCGTATTCTCAAAGCCTACCGCAGCGGGATCTTCCCCTGGTACAATCCTGGAGATCCGATTCTCTGGTGGTCCCCCGATCCGAGATTGGTTCTCTATCCCGATCGGTTCCGGGTCAACCGTTCTTTCCGCCGTGTGCTGCGGAACCGGGAGTATACGGTGCGTTTCGATCATGATTTCCCCGCCGTTATCGCCGCCTGCGCCTCAATGCCCCAGCGGCAGGAACGGGGAACCTGGCTGACTGCCGAGATGCAGGAGGCCTATACAGAGCTGCACCGTCGGGGCTTCGCTCACAGCGTCGAGGTCTACGAGGAGGGAACCCTGATCGGCGGGCTCTACGGGATCGCGATGGGGCGTGCCTTTTTCGGTGAATCGATGTTCTCCCGCCGTCGC
>JALWZI010000015.1 GCA_027002755.1 Campylobacteraceae bacterium
CTTCCTTATAAACGAAACGCTCCATCACCCCTCCTTTTGACCCATTCTGCGGCATACTTACGGAATCATATCCCAAAATCACCCGAAGGAAAAACCATGAAGACCATCGGACTCCTGGGCGGCATGAGCTGGGAGAGCAGCGCTCTTTATTATCGGATCCTCAATGAAGAGGTCAAAGATCTCCTGGGCGGCCTCCACTCGGCCCGCTGCGTAATGCTCAGCGTTGATTTCGCCGAGATCGAGCGGCTTCAGATGGCCGGAGAGTGGGAGCGGGCCGGAGAGCGGCTGGCCGAGGAAGCCCGGCGGATCGAAGCGGCCGGGGCCGAGATGCTGCTGCTCTGCACCAACACCATGCACAAACTCGCCCCGCAGATCGAAGCGGCGATCTCCATCCCCTTTCTTCACATCGCCGACGCCACCGGGGCAGCGATCCGCAAAGCGGGACTGCAGACCGTGGGGCTCCTGGGGACCCGTTTCACGATGGAGGAGGAGTTCTATGCCGCCCGCCTGCGGGAGCACTGGGACCTGGAAGTGCTGGTCCCCGATCCCGCCGGCCGTGAGATCGTCCATAAGATCATCTACAAAGAGCTGGTGCTGGGGATCGTCCGGGAGGAATCCCGCCGGGAATATCTGCGCATCATCGACGGTCTGCGCCGCCGCGGAGCCGAGGGGATCATCGAAGGGTGCACCGAGATCGGGATGCTGATCGGCCCCGAACATACCGATGTGCCGCTCTTCGACACCACCCGGATCCATGCGCTGGCGGCGGTGGAGGCAGCTTTATCGGAATAAAACTATTTTTCGAGGTGATAGAACACCGCGTTCAGATATCGGCTCACAAGATCCTGCTCTTCCGGGAACCAACCGATGCTGAAGTAGTTGTCACACCCCTGAACCCATTTGTGGATCCCCTGTACATCTTTGACTTTCGAGACCTTGCCTGCTTTATTGACCGAGTTCGGATCGAAGTTCTCACCCTGGAGGTGGCACTTCTGGCATTGTGCCTCGAGATAGAGAGCCTTTCCCTTTTCCACATCCGCCGCGAATGCTCCTGCCAATGTCATTATCAATATCAGGAGAGTTTTTTTCATCCGGGACTCCTTTCTGGTTTATGATACATGATAGTGCTATATAAATTATTGTTTTGTTAATTTATAGGATTAGTTGCTTTTCATCCCGGTTCCCACTATTCCGGCGGCAGTGAGTCAGGGGGAGTCTGAAGAGTCCCGAATATCCTGAAATGGATGTTTCCCCGCCGGGGATGGTGGGAACGAGGGCAACACTCTACAGCGATCTAGTGGGTTCCGATCTCTACAATTATCTCTCTCGAAATGCGATAAAGCAAGCTTTCGCTAAAATACCCTCAATCAAGAGAACCCTCCCAAGGAAAGCGATCCATGTCCGAACATTGCAAAAAAGCCTATATCACCACTCCTATCTACTACGTCAACGACATCCCCCATATCGGCCACGCCTATACCACCATCATCGCCGACTCTCTGGCGATCTACTCCCGGATGGCGGGGCTGGAGACCTTTTTCCTGACCGGGACCGACGAACACGGCCAGAAGATCGAAGAGGCGGCCAAAAAGCGGGGCAAATCCCCCAAAGAGTACGCCGACGAGATCAGCGGCCGCTTCAAGGCCCTCTGGGACGAATTTGACATCAGCTACGACAAATTCATCCGCACCACCGACGAAGACCACAAGATCGGCGTCCAGAAGGCGTTCAAAACGATGTATGACAAAGGGGATATCTACAAGGATGTCTACCGGGGGCACTACTGCATCAGCTGCGAAGCTTTCTTCACCGAGACCCAGCTGGTCGACGGCGAGTTCTGCCCTGAATGCGGCAAACCGACCCAGATCGTTGAAGAAGAGAGCTACTTTTTCCGGCTCAGCAAGTATCAGGACAAACTCCTGGAGTGGTACAGGGAGAACGAAAAGTGCATCCTCCCCAAAACCCGCCGCAACGAGGTGATGCGTTTCGTCGAAGGGGGACTTGAGGACCTCTCCATCACCCGCACCAGCTTCGACTGGGGGGTCAAGCTCCCCAAGGAGATGAACGATCCCAAGCATGTGATGTACGTCTGGCTCGATGCCCTGATGAACTACCTCACCGCCCTGGGCTACGGCACCGACGAGAAACTCATGGACTTCTGGCCCGCCCGGGTGCATCTGATCGGCAAGGATATTCTGCGTTTCCACGCCGTCTACTGGCCCGCCTTTCTCATGAGCCTGGACATGCCCCTGCCCAAGCACATCGCGGCCCACGGCTGGTGGACCCGTAACGGGGAGAAGATGTCCAAATCCAAGGGCAACGTCATCAACCCCAAAGAGGTGGCCGACGCCTACGGGCTGGAGAACTTCCGCTACTTCATGCTCCGGGAAGTCCCCTTCGGCGGCGACGGAGACTTCAGCCAAAAGGCCCTCATCGACCGGATCAACTCCGACCTGGGCAACGACCTGGGCAACCTCCTCAACCGCCTCATCGGAATGAGCGGCAAATACAGCGACGGGGCCGTCAGCAGCGCCAAGGTGGCCGAACTCTACGGCGAAGAGCTGGCCGAGGTCCACGACTCCCTGGACAAGCTGGAGCCCCTGCTTTTCGAGATGCAGCTGC
>JALWZI010000016.1 GCA_027002755.1 Campylobacteraceae bacterium
GTGATGCATAGCATCACCAACATAAACTATTCATTATTAACTATTAACTATTAACTTGAAAAGGAACTTTTCAATGGATGCCTACGAATACGGCGAACTGCTCAAAAGCCTGAGCACCAAGATGGAGAACATCACCAATATCGTCAAACCCGATGAGATCCGTGCCCGACTGGAGGAGATCGAGACGATGCAGCAGAACCCTGAGTTCTGGAGCGATGCCGACAAAGCGGCCAAGATCTCCCAGGAAAAGACCCGTCTGGAGCGGACGTTGAACAAATACGACGAGGCCAAGGCGGCCCTGGAGGACGCCAAAGAGTACTTCGAGCTGGCCAAGAGCGAAGGGGACGAAGAGACCCTGGAGATGCTCTACGAGGATGCTGAGAGTCTCAAAGAGCACATCCAGCAGCTGGAGATCGCCATCATGCTCAGCGGCGAACACGACAGTGCCAACGCCATCGTCACTATCCACCCGGGTGCCGGCGGGACCGAGAGCCAGGACTGGGCCAGTATGCTCTACCGGATGTATCTGCGCTGGGCGGAGCGCCACGGTTTCAAAGTGGAGGTGCTGGACTACCAGCCCGGCGAAGAAGCGGGGATCAAAGATGTGAGCTTCATCATCAAAGGGGAGAACGCCTACGGCTATCTCAAGGTCGAAAACGGCATCCACCGGCTGGTGCGCATCAGTCCCTTCGACTCCAACGCCAAGCGCCACACCTCCTTTACCTCGGTGATGGTCTCCCCCGAGATCGACGACGATATCGAGATCGAAATAGAGGACAAAGACATCCGCATCGACACCTACCGGGCCAGCGGGGCCGGCGGCCAGCATGTCAACAAGACCGAATCGGCGATCCGCATCACCCACGAACCCACCGGTATCGTCGTCCAGTGTCAGAACGACCGCTCCCAGCACAAGAACAAAGCCGCGGCCATGAAGATGCTCAAATCACGCCTCTACGAATACGAGATGGCCAAAAAGCAGGCGGAGATCGACGGGGTGGAGAAGAGCGATATCGGCTGGGGCCACCAGATCCGCAGCTACGTCCTGCAGCCCTATCAGCAGGTCAAGGACAGCCGCAGCGGGCAGGCCTTCAGCAATGTCGACGCTATCCTCGACGGTGATATCGACAAGATGCTCGAAGGGGTTCTGATCGCTCAGGCGAGCCAGGGGGAAAAAGGTGAGACAGGGGAATAACCCCCTTCATCGGCTCAACATTATCCCACGATGCAGTAGAAGCCTCGGCGACGAAAAAAGGAGATCTCCTCGTCCACTTTCAACCGATACCGAAATCTCTTAGCGGAACTCCAAAAGAAGATTCTCTTTGTCCACTTTGACCGATTGGAGGCTTTTGGCTCCGAAGGTCTCTTCCATACGGTAGACCGGGATACTCTCCAGCGCCTGGGCCACCAGCGGGGGAAGACCGCGCCGGGCGGCCGGTGAGACGTACTCCAGCAGGGAACGGTTGCCCCCGAAGGTCAGGCTGATCGGCTGCAGGTTCGTAAAATAGAGAGTATGGGTCGCCGGATCGTAACGCAGAGTCCCGTTGTACCGGACGATCCCTTCGATCCCTTCGGGGATCTCGAAACTGGTCATGACGAAACGGGCGGTGACACTCAGGGGGTTGGCCTCGTCGCCGCTCTGGGTAACTGCCGCCAGGATCTTGACCTGACCGAAACTCCCTTTGAGGGTCTTCGGAAGCGCGTTTTTGCACCCTTCGTCCAGATCGCTCAGAGTCAGTTTCTTTTCGGATCCACCGAATAGCGAAGGGCCCTGCACCGCACAGCCGCTCACAAAAAATATCATTCCAAGAATCATCCAGATCTTTTTCATGCTCATCCTGTTATCGGGCTTTTTTCTGTAGCCGAATTATAACCTCTTTCCTGTTTATCGTTCATAGGGTTTGAGACGACGTGCCTCCAACAGATAGATTCGATCACACTTACCGGCCACTTCAGGGTCGTGGGTCACCATGAAAAGTCCAGCCTCATGCGCCTCGACATAATCGAGAAGCACCCGCATGACCAGCTCGGAGGTCTCCAGATCCAGGTTCCCGGTCGGTTCGTCGGCGAAGATCACCTCGGGTTTTTTGCTCAGAACCCTGGCCAAAGAGACCCGTTGCTGCTGTCCCCCGGAGAGTTCGCTCACTTTTTGATCGATCACTGTGTCGATCTCCAGCGCTTCGAAAAGGGTCTCGTCGATCTCCTGACGGGCCAGCATGGCTGCGATCTCCACATTTTCGCGTCCCGTCATCCCCTTGAAGAGATAATGCTGTTGAAAGACGATTCCGGTCCGATCCCGCCGCAGCATCTCCTTTTCCGATTCGCTGATCCGGTAGAGATCGCGCCCCATCAGCTCCACCCGCCCCTCCAGAGGTTCGATGAGACCTGCCAGGGTATGCAGAAGTGTCGATTTGCCGCTGCCGCTGCGTCCCATCACCGCAACGCTCTCCGAGGGACTGATCGTAAGAGAGACCTCCCGATAGAGAGGATAATCAAAAGCATGGGCAAGCCCACTGGCAACGAGAAAAGGTTGGGACATTCGTTTCCTTGAAGGAAAAGTTATGTGGATTATATCACAGGAGAGACAAGGCGGGGAGTGTGTATGGAAGAGTGTCCGGCACTGCTGCCGCCACAGAGACGACATTGCCGGATGGGAAAAATATCCAGGGGGTTATTTGCCCATCTGCTTGGCGACTTCGGCGGCGAAGTCCTCTTCGACCTTCTCGACGCCTTCACCGAGCTCGAAGCGGACGTAATCCACCAGTTTGGCGGAACCGCCGGCCTCTTTGGCGGCCTTGGCCAGGTACTCGCCGACGGTGATCTTGTCGTCCATGACGAACTTCTGGTTCTCCAGGGTGTTATCCTGGAGGAAACGCTTGATCTTGCCGGGGAGGATCTTCTCGAGGATATTTTCGGGCTTGCCCTCTTTGAGGAGCTGCTCTCTGGCGATCTCTTTCTCTTTTTCGATGACGTCGGCAGGGACCGCCGCTTCGTTGAGATAGGCGGGGTTCATCGCCGCGGCGTGCATGGCGATGTTTTTGAGCGCCTCTTTGACGGCGGGACAGGTCTCGGGCTTGTCACACTCGGCGGCGACGAGGACACCGACACGGCCGCCGGCATGGACATATCCGTTGACGGCGACATTGTCGGCTCCCTCGATCCGGGCCACACGGCGGACCACCAGGTTCTCACCGATGGTCGCGATCTGCAGGGCCAGATACTCTTTGAAATTCTGACCGGCGATCTCGCTCTCAAGGATCTCTTCGGCACTGGCCAGTCCCTTGGCGAAGGCGTGTTCGACCACTTCACCGGCGAATTTCTGAAACTTCTCGTTCTTGGCGACGAAGTCGGTCTGGGAGTTGATCTCCACCATCAGACCGGCATGATCCTCGATCTTGATGGTGATGGCACCTTCGGCAGCCACTTTGTCCGCTTTTTTGGCGGCGGCGCCCAGGCCCTTTTTGCGGAGCCACTCGACCGCAGCTTCCATGTCACCGTCGGTAGCGGTGAGGGCCTGCTTGCAGTCCATCATACCGGCATCGGTCATCTCTCTCAGTTTTTTGACATCTTTGGGTCCGAAGTTTGCCATTATTTAGCCTCCGCGAGTTCTTTTGCGTGTGCGACAGACTCTTTGAAGTCACCTTTGAAGCTGTACTTCTCTTCCATCATCTGAACCTGCTCGTCGGTCATGTTGGCCACATCCTCGAAAGTGTAGAAACCTTCGTTGTTGAGCTTCTCCTGATAGGCTTTGCCGATCCCTTTGATCTTGGTCAGGTCGTCTTTGGCCTTTTCGGCTTCGGCTTTGGCCTCTTCGACGATCTCTTTGACCTCCTCTTCGCTCACGCCGGCAGCAGCGGCAGCCTCTTCGTTGATGGCGGCGGGGGCTTCACCCTCCCCTTCGCCTTCGGCGGCACCGTGCTCCTCTTCGTAGATCGCCTTTCCTTCGAGAATCGCATCGGCGATCTCGCGGCAGAAGAGGTTGATGGAGCGGATGGCGTCGTCGTTTCCGGGAATGGGGTAGTCGATCAGATCGGGATCACAGTTGGTATCCAGGGGGGCGATGACCTTCATCCCCATCCGGCGCGCCTCTTTGACGGCGATGTGCTCTTTGACCGCGTCGATGACGAACATCATGTCGGGCAGCTTCTTCATGTTCCGGTACCCCTCGAGGTAGTTGAGGAGCTTCTCTTTCTTGCGGCGCAGCATCAGGGCCTCTTTTTTGGTCAGGAGGTTGATCTGTCCGTTCTCTTCCATCTGCTCGATGATCTCGAGCTTGCGGATGGACTTTTTGATGGTGGGGTAGTTGGTCAGCATTCCACCCAGCCAGCGGGTGGCGACGAAAGGCATCCCGGCGCGCTGAGCGTGCTCTTTGACGGCGCTGCGGGCCTGCTTTTTGGTTCCGACGAAGAGGATGGTCTGCCCCTCGGCGGCAGCGTCACGGACAACGTTGTAGGTGTATTTGAAATAGCGCAGGGTCTTCTGCAGATCGATGATGTAGATGTTTTTCCGCTCGCCGAAGATGAATTTCTTCATTTTGGGGTTCCAGCGGCGTGTCTGGTGTCCGAAGTGTACTCCGCACTCCAGCAGGTCTTTCATGGTTACCATAAGTTTGCTCCTTGGTTTATCGCAAATCGTTTCGGATCGTCAGCCGATCACCTCAGGTTTGAACCTCTGCAGCCCTTAATGCCCCGACGGACACAACCTGTTCAAGGAATAACTGCATGAGAATTTCGCCTACCCCACAGAGATAGGGAGCGCGATTTTATCCAATGTTCACTTAAATGTGGGAACATTTGCTTCCCCAGTGGGATCATGACCCGTCATCCGATACCATAGAACCGGTGGAATCACCATCGGAACCGTCTTCTACCACTTCTCCAGCCGACGGATCTCCCGGGCAGCGAAACGAAGTGCCCGGTTCATGTCCAGACTGAAACGGGAAAGGAGCGCCAGCCGGAGTTTCGAATAGACCTCCTCGTCCAGTTGCCGCAGATCGCTCTGGCGGATCTCCAGAAGCTCTGAATCCTCCACAGCGACGGCATCGCTTTCGTGTCTGCCTTTCTGGATGAAGGCCAACTCCCCGAAGTAGGCCCCCGGTTCGTATTTCGCGATCCGTTTGTAACTCTTTCTGGCGAACTTCAGCCGCTGTTCCACCGATCCCTGGAGGAGAAGGAAGATGCTTTCCCCCGTCTTCCCCCTTTTGTAGACCTTCTTGCCCTGTTTTACAGTGAGTGGTCGGGCATGTTTCAGCAGCTCGTCGCGACAGAATTCGGACAGACCCTCGAAGAGATCGTTCTCTTCCGGCGGCACACGCCGGGAGCTCTTCAGCCGGTAACCGTGCCGCTCGAGCAGAGAGCGTTCCGCATACTCCAGGGCACTGTCACCGTCGGCGAGAATCGGGGCATCGAAACGGTAACGACTGTCGATGCTTTTGAAGGCTTTGCGGATCTTTCGCCCGAAGCCCAGGCCTTCGTGGAGATGACAGTAGACGAGGCTGCATCCCTGACGTTTCGCCTCCTCACCGATCTGAAGCAGGACGATCATGGCGCTCAGGTCCATTGTCTCTACCCGGCGCAGATGCAGGATCAGCGTCTTCCTGCGCCCGAGTTCCGGCTCCAGCTGACGACGCAGACGGTCCGCCGTACCGAAGAAGAGATCCCCCCGCAGTTCGTACATGACAAACTCGTCACCGTAGCGGTCGAGCAGTTCAACCGCTTCGCGGGGATAACGGCAGTTGGAGCGATGCTCCCGGCCGCTGCTGACCCGGTGAACGATGGGACGTTTCGCTTCCCGGTAGAGAAAAAGCAGCATCGCCACGGCCATACCGATCGCCACGGCGACCACCAGACTCACACTCAGTGTCACCGCCACCACCAACAGGGCCACCCAGCCGTCGACCCGCGTCTCTTTGCGGCGGAGCCAGGCGAAGATGTTGCGATCCACCATTCCGATACCCACCATGGCGACGATACCGGCCAGGACACTCACCGGCAGATACCGTCCCGTATCCCCGGCGAAAAGAAGCAGTGTTAGGACAAAAAGGCCGGCGATCAGCGGTGCCCAACGGCGACCTCCCGCATCGGTGGCCACCAGCGTCGCCCCTTTGGTTCCCCAGCCTCCCAGCGCTCCGGCAAAACCGATGAGAACCTCTGCACTTCCCTGGGCAATGATCTCCCTGCGGCTGTCGTGCCGGTAACCGGTTTTGGAATCGGCCACCAGCGACGTGACCAGGGAATCCACCGTCCCCAGTACCGTCAACGCCGCCGCCGATCCCAGGACCAACCCCAGCGGCAGTTCGCCGAGTTTCCCGACGGGGAAACCGAAATGAAGCCCCTCGATCGAGGGGATGGCACCGACCACCCAGCTCTCCCGGGGCTGGATCGGGAAAAAGTGCAGCAGCAGAAAATAGAGGAGAATGCCCCCCAGCAGACCGCCTACCGCCGCCGGGATCTTTCCCCGGCTCAGGCGGGGAGTGAAGAACATAAGCAGCATGGTCAGCAGCGCCACCAGAAATCCGAAGATCTCTTCGGGGGTATCCGGGAGTTTTCGTCCTTCGATCTCTCTCGCCAGCATCGACGCCTGGGAGAAGACCATCTGGATCCCTACCCCCGCGATGAGGCCGGCGATCACCGGATAGGGAATGTACTTGATGATCGAGGTGCCTCCCAGCAGAGCGAAAAGCACCTGGAAAATCCCCGTCATGATCAAAATGGCACTGAGGGTCAACAGCAGCAGGGCACTGTCACTCCCCTGGGAAGCCAGCCCGCCCAGGACCCCGACGAGCAGCATCGTCATGGGACCGTTGGGGGCGCTGATGATCCCGATGGTGGCTCCGAACCCTCCGACAACGAACTGGAGGATGATCAGACCCAAAATCCCTGCCAGTGCCCCGGCGGAAGCCTCCATCCCCATGGTGGTAAAGAGCAGGACCCCCAGACCGATCGCCTGGGGAAGCGCGACGGCCGCGCCGGCAAAACCGCCCAGAATATCTCCGCTCCTCAGCGGATAGCTCTTTTGTATCATACTCTGCCTCTCATGGTTTCAGATAGGTCTCCATCCGACTGAACCACCCCTTTTTGAAGCGCCACAGTCTCCGCTGGGGCGGGGCGATGCGGATCAGACGCTCCAGCACCTTCTTAGCTGCCGCATAGAAAGCATGATGGGGATCGGGGTCCCGGGGATCCATACGGGTCAATACCTGATAGAGGCCCCATCCTTTCCCCTGATAACGTTCGCTTTTGTCGATCCCGTCCCCTTTGAAATTGATGTAGTCGATGAGGATGTAGGCCCCCTGGGGATCCACGCTGCCGTCTTTGCGGTAGAGAAGCCGCCGGTAGTTTCTTTCGACGATGGCTCCCTGGCCATGGGCTTTGGCGTAGGCCAGGATCTTGGGGTAGGCCCGGTTGAGACGTTGCAACATGAAGCGTGCCTGCAGACCCTTGGTGCGATCGAGAAAGTCGGTCAGCTCTCGCATCCGTTTTGTCTGTTTCTCTTTCGCCTGTTTCCACTCCTCGTAGCTCTTCCATATACAGTGGGTTCGGGGGGTCAGCCATCGGGGCGGCTTGGCCCCGTGGGCGATAAGAAACCGCAGCATCGGAGGAAAGGACTCCCGGAACCACATGGGCCGCTCGGCGGTGTACCAGATGAAATGCCCGATCCCGCAGGAGGCGAACTCCTCCCCTTTGTTCCACCAGACCAGCTGGCGCCGCTGCCCCGAACCTTCGTTGAGCCAGATCTTCCGGGCGATCCGATTGGCCTCTGTATCGCTCAGTTTCAGTTCCGAGGCTGCAAGGAGTGTATGGAATGAAAAGAGAAAGATGAAAAGAATGGGGAGATTTTTAATGAGGAATGAGGAATGAGGAATGAGGAACCGATTATTGATTGAGAATTGAGAATTGAGAATTGAGAATTTTTGGAAGCGGGAATTCATTCCCGCATGATTTGATGAATGGTGAATGGTAAATGGTTTCGGTTGGCGTTGCTTCGCAACGCTCCCAATAACGTCGCCGATGACGACACTGCTTGCGACGTGCGACGTGCGACTTCCAACTCTTCTCCCGCCGACTGCCGACTGCCGACTGCCGACTGCTTTCAAACGACAAACGACAAACGACAAACGACGCAATCTCACTCCTGACTTTGAACAAGCTCTTTGAGCGTGTTCAAGACCTCTTCGACATGTCCCTTCACCTTGACCTTTTCCCATTTGGCGCGGATGATGCCGTCGGGATCGATGATGAAGGTGGAGCGGACGACTCCCATGTATTCCCTGCCGTAGTTCTTTTTGAGCTGCCAGACACCGTAGGCCTGGCAGACCTCTTTCTCCTCGTCGGCCAGGAGTGTGACTTTGAGCTCCTTTTTGGCGATGAAGTTCTGATGCTTGCGCACGCTGTCGGGGCTCACTCCCAGCACCGTGGCTCCCAGGGCCTGGAACTCTTCCAGATGGGCGGTGAAGTCCAGGGCTTCGGTGGTGCAACCGGGGGTATTGTCCTTGGGATAGAAGTAGAGGACCACCCAGCTGCCCTGCAGGTCCCGCAGGCAGACCTCTTCGCTGTCCTGATTGGGAAGGCAGAAATCGGGGGCTTTTTCACCGATATTGGGCATAATAACTCCTTGAGAATATGATGATGAAACGTTGGCGAAGTATAACAAAAGTGAGGCAATGATGAATGAACAGAGCAAAGAGGAGCTGTTGGCCGAAATCGAAGCGCTGATGGCCTACGGACGGAAGGATCCGACGATCGACCCCTCCCTGCTGGATTATCTCGATCTGCCGTCTCTGATCTCCAT
>JALWZI010000017.1 GCA_027002755.1 Campylobacteraceae bacterium
AATGGTCGTGCGCCTCTCCGGCCCCCCTGGGGATCCGGATGTTTTCGACCATCTCCTGGATATGAGCGGGCGGCTCCGCGGTCATCCGGGAAACGATGAAAGCGACGATGAAGTGCAGCACCATACCGATGGTTCCGATCCCCACGGGAGCGACACCGAAGAGATAATCTTTGGGATCACCGCCCATGAAGACGAAATAGACGATATAGCTGAAGGTGAAGATCAGGCCGGTGCTGATACCGGCGATGGCCCCCGCCTTGTTCATGCGCTTGTCAAAGATCCCCAGGATGATCGTGGGGAAGAAGCTCGCCGCCGCCAGTCCGAAGGCGAAGGCGACCACCTGGGCGACGAATCCCGGAGGATTGATCCCCAGGTATCCGGCTACCACGATCGCGGCAATGGCCGAGATCCGGGCCGCCAGCAGCTCCTGTCGATCGCTCAGTTTCGATTTGCCGGTGGCGGGATCTTTGAACATGACCCGTCCCAGCAGATCGTGGGAGATGGAGGAGCTGATAACCAGCAGCAGACCGGCAGCCGTGGAGAGGGCCGCCGCCAGACCTCCCGCCGCGATCAGGGCGATGACCCAGTTGGGCAGGTTGGCGATCTCCGGGTTGGCCAGGACGATGATATCCCGGTCGATATAGACTTCGTTGTCGAAGGGCTTGTGACCCTCGGCGGGCAGCGGGTTGGTGGTCAGGCGATGCCCGTCAGGAGCCCGCTTGTGATCATCGAAGTGGGGCTTGCCTTTGGGATCTTTGAAGGCTTTGCCGGCGGCATACTGGATCTTGCCGTCCTTGTTACGGTCGTTCCAGGCCAGCAGGGACCCATCCTCCCAGGTCTTGAACCAGCCACCATGGTTGATCCGCCCGTCGGCCTGCTTGACCCCTTCGGTGACCCACTGCTTGTAGGGGACGTTCTGGACACGGTCGATGATGTTGACCCGGCTGAAGGCAGCCACGGAGGCGATGGTGGTGTAGAGGATCGCGATAAAGAGCAATGCCCAGCCGGCAGAGGCCCGGGCATCCCGGACGCGGGGGACCGTAAAGAAACGGACGATGACGTGGGGCAGACCGGCGGTTCCGACCATCAATGCCACGGTCAGCATGAACATGTTCCAGATATTACCGGGCATGGTGTAGGCGTTGAAGCCCAGATCGGTGACCGCCTGGTCCAATGCATGCATGAGAAAGGTCCCCGCCGGTATGGTCCTGACCCCGTCATCGAAGGCGAAGGTGGTGGTCCCGAAGATCCCAAGCTGGGGCAGGAAGGTATCGGTGACCATCAGCGACAGGAAGATCGCCGGGATCAGATAGGCGATGATCATCACCATGTACTGGGCGACCTGGGTGTAGGTGATCCCTTTCATTCCGCCCAGAACCGCATAGATGAAAACGATCACCATTCCGATGACGACGCCGGTGTTGACATCCACCTGCAGGAAGCGGCTGAAGACGATCCCGACACCCCGCATCTGCCCGGCCACGTAGGTAAAGGAGATGAAGATGACGGCGATGACCGCCACGGTCCGGGCGATGTCGGAGTGGTAGCGGTCGCCGACGAAGTCGGGCACGGTGAACTTGCCGAACTTCCGCAGATAGGGAGCCAGGAGCAGGGCCAGCAGGACGTAGCCGCCGGTCCAGCCCATCAGATAGGCGCCGCCGTCACTTCCCTTGTAGGCGATGATCCCCGCCAGGGAGATGAAGGAGGCCGCCGACATCCAGTCTGCCGCAGTAGCCATACCGTTGGCCACAGGGTGTACCCCACCGCCCGCGACGTAGAAGTCTTTGGTACTGGCCGCTTTGGCCCAGATGGCGATGATGATGTAGAGTGCGAAGCTTACCCCGACGAAGAGGTATATCAATGTTTGAAGATCCATGACTTACCTCCTATTCGTGGACGTCATATTTTTCGTCGATCTTGTTCATCCACTTGACGTAGATGTAGATCAGAATGACGAAGACATAGATCGATCCCTGCTGAGCGAACCAGAACCCCAGTTTCACCCCGCTGATCTCGATCTGATTCAGCTGATTGATAAACAGAATACCTGCGCCGTACGAAACGATGAACCATACGGTCAGGAGTTTCAATATCGCGGAGATATTCTCCTTCCAGTAGGCTCGTGCCTTTTCCTCGGTCATGTTCCCTCCTTTTGTTTGTTTGCCTCGATGAGACAGTATGGGACAGCTTCATGGTAAAAAACCAAAATAGCAAGAACATAGCATGAGAACTTTGGAAGCAGAATTTGACGACAAAATTATGAGAGTGTGAAATTATGTTACAGAAACGAGGCTAGCGATAGCTTCTTCCTCCGATTTCCAGCCATCCGCCTGGATGACGTTGTGAAGGATCATGATGGGTCCAATGAATAACCCCGCCTTGCGGGTTCCATTCATATATCCCCTGAAAAGATACGCTGTCTCCGATTTTTAAACTGTTGATTCGTGGTGCCAAATCTATATTGTGAGCAATGAGTACAGTCTGCCCACTGGAAAGCCTAAGTATAAACTTCTGATGTCTTGAGCCGTGGGTATCATCTCGTAATATTCTTACAACCTCACCACTTCCCTGTACAGAGACTCCTTGTTCATGATGGAGAAATGCATTTCGAATC
>JALWZI010000018.1 GCA_027002755.1 Campylobacteraceae bacterium
ATCACCCCTTTGCCCAGGCTTTCGCGCAGCGGACCGGCGGAGGCGATCACCATGATGGCGATGGGGCCCTGGTAGGGCTGAGACCAGTTCATGGCCATGACACCCAGATAGGAGAGTGTGTGATCGCCAGAGCCGTCTTGGTCGCGAAGCGGACCCTGGGGGTGAGCGTGGGCAGAAAGGCGAAGATCCCCTCCTCTCTCCGGACCGTCCGGGTCGCCGTCACCGCACTCACTCATGCTCCTTGCGGTCCGCCAGGCTGCCTCTCCCGAGATTGATGAGGCTGGAGACGAAGATCGCCATGTAGAAGACCCCGGTCACTGCCTCCATGTAGGCGAAGAACTCGGCGACATGATTGGCCGGAGAGATATCCCCGTAGCCCAGGGTCGTCAGGGTCACGAAGCTGTAGTAGGCCATGCGGGAAAAGAGGGTCCGCCAGCCGTTCGCCTCGATCCCGTTGAAGGCCGAAGGGTCGAAGGTGAGCAGGATCAGATAGAGGACCGTCCAGATCAGACCGATGAGAAGATAGAGGGAAAGAGAGCCGATCATCTTGTTGGCGTCCACCCTCCCCTCGAAAAGGATCTGCCGCACCGACAGTTTGAAGGCGCTGACGAAGATCAGCAGAAAAGTAGCCAGGATCAGAAGCGCGGTGATCCGGCTGGGATAGAGGCGCCAGAGCAGCGTCAGAGCTCCCAGGATCACCACAAGGGTATAGGCGATACGCTGCATCGAGACCTCTCGACGCAGACTTTTGATCCCTACGATGAGCATCAGGATGCTGACCAGCGAGAAGATGTCCTCTCCCACACCCCCCGGAAAATCGTCGGCAATAGCGCTGCTGAAAAGGATCGCCGCCAGAGCGATCAGCAGATAGAGAAAGTTGTTGCGGGTATCAATCTGCCGGAGTGCCATGCGCTGCCTCATAGGGAATGGGGTTTTCCCGGATCCAGACCTCGAAGAGTTTGTAGGCCAGAGCCAGGATCACGGCACCGAGGAAGAGACCGATCATCCCCATCAGCATCATACCGCCGATGGCCCCCATGAGGATCACCAGCATGGGAATATCGACCCCCCGGCCCATCAGGATCGGCTTGAGGACACCGTCACTGGCGCCGACGATGAGCATATAGACGGCGAAGATCGTCGCGGAGGTCCCGCTGGAGACCGAATAGACATAGGCGATCATGGGGCCGATGACGAGGAGTGCCGGCATCTGGATGATCGTCAGGAACATGATCAGAAGCGCCCAGACCGGTGCCAGCGGTATCCCCATGGGGATCATCCCCAACAGGGCCAGAAAACTCTGGATCACCGCCACTCCCACCACTCCCGTAGCGACACTTCGGACGGTCAGGGCCGAAAGCTCGGTCCACGCATCTCCCCGCTCCGCCCCGACCAGGCGGCGCATAATCCGTCGGTAGAGGACCACGGATCGATCCTTTGAGGCCAGAAAGACCGCGGCGATCACGATGGAGGCTACGGTCATCAGCACTGTCACCAGGGCCCCCTTGAGCATACCCACCATCCAGAGGATGAGCCCTTTGATCTGTTTGTGAAACGGTTCCAGAGCTTTGGGAAGATCCGTATGGGCACTCTGCCAGAAAGCATAGGCTTTTTCTCCGATGAGCGGCCAATGCTTCACCCGTTCCGAAGGGGCCGGAATGGCCAGCTCCTTCTGCTCCACCGCCTGCACAAGCGAGTGGCTGGAGCTGATCAGACTGTCGGAGAAGAGCCAGGTAGGCACCACCAGAACCAGGATAAAGGTCAGTGCCACGGCGACGATGATCTTTTTACGATGGCCGAAACGTACAGCGAGCCTCTCGATGAGCGGCGAAAAGGCCACCGCCAGGATGATCCCCCAGAGAATGATCGGAAGAAAAGGACGGACGATGAGGTAGGAGATATAGAGGATGATCGCCAAAAGGCCCAATTTGGTCGCGATATCCACGGAGAGCCGGACGATCTCTTTGTGCTCTTTGGGTTCGATCATGGTCTGGACCTTACACGTTCCGGAATTCTATTAGGAAATATTATATCCAAAGCCCCTTGGACTATACTTCCCGACGGACCATTCTCCCCGCCTGGTCGAGAAAGGCATCGATCACCGCCTCTTCTCCCCGTATCCTGTATCCAAACTCATCCGTATCGAAATCCCGCTCCAGGACCTGGATAGAAAGTTCCCGCAGCAGATAGTCGATCCGGCGCTGATGGAGATAGGCGGTTCGAAAGCTCACGATCCGTTCTTTGTGATAATCACAGAGTCTCGCCGCTTCCACTGCCGCCCGTGCCGCGGTACCGTAGGCCCTCGCCATCCCGCCGGTGCCCAGTTTGATCCCGCCAAAATATCGCACTGTCAGGAGGGCACACTCCACCAGATCGGCACCCCGCAGGACATTGAGGCTCGGAAGCCCGGCGCAGCCTTTGGGTTCCCCGTCGTCGCTGCTCCCTTCAACGATCTGTTGATATTCGTTAATATATCTGAAGGCATGAACGATATGATTGGCTTTGGGATGTTCGTCTCGCAGACGCTGAAGCTCGATATCGAAGGCTGAATAGGGAACGAGATAGCTGAGGAATTTGGAGCGTTTCTCCACGGTTTCGGCAAAGGCGATTTC
>JALWZI010000019.1 GCA_027002755.1 Campylobacteraceae bacterium
GTGGGAAGGCTACAACCGCCGATCCATATGACCATTCCTGCTGCGAGAAATGTGTAAAGTTTTTTCATACCCTGTCCTTGGTTCAACCCATATCACACATCAGCCAGTATGGTTTGGGTTTAAGTTTTGCGTATTTTAGCATAGAAAAGATGGATAATATGGGAGAAAGAGGGGATCAGAGGAGGCATCTCCTCCGCCACAGGACGGGGAGAGCAGAAGATTACTTGGCGGCTGCCGCTTTGGCCGCTTCGAGCGCTTCGTCGTAGTTGGGCTCTTCGGTGATCTCGGGGACCAGCTGCTTGTAGACGATGTTGCCGTCACGGTCGATGACGAAGATCGCCCGGGCGGTGACACCGGCCAGGGGACCTTCCGCGATCAGGACGCCGTACTCGTTGGCGAAATCTTTGTTGCGATAGTCGGAAGCGACGGTCAGGTTCTCGATCCCTTCGGTGGAGCAGAAGCGCTTGGCGGCGAAGGGGAGGTCCATAGAGACGACGGTCACTTCCAGACCTTCGATACCGGCGGCCTGGTTGTTGAACTTGGTGGTCTCCATCGCACAGACGGGAGTATCCAGGGAGGGAACCGCAATGATCATCTGAGCCTTCTCTTTGGCCCCGCCTACGGTGATATCGCTCAGATCGTCAGACTTGACGACCTGGACTTCGGGAGCCTTGTCTCCAACGTTTTTCTCGTTGCCTGCCAGTTTGACTTCGTTGCCTTTGAGGGTGACTGTTGCCATAATGTTTCCTTTTGAAATGGTGAAATTTGTTACGCCTACCCCGATGGGGGTAATGCACTGAAAAGAGTATATCCTAATTTGGAGTAAAATTGTCGTATTTGAAAAGGAAAAAATTGATTTGGATCAAGTGTTACCCGATTACACACTTTTTCCGTATAACACAGGAGAGGAAAACCGGGATCACATCCCGGGAATGCGTGGGATTTTGCCCAGTTTGGAGTTGCGGCAATACCAGCCCCAGCCCTTCTTGAGCCAGTGTCCGATCACCGGCATGGGGATCATCTTGCCCCCTTTGTTGTTACGATAGACGAAGGCAGCTCCGTCTCCGCTGTCCATAACGCAGAGGATGTTCAGATGTTCCAGATACCCTTTGCGCTCTTCCGAACCCTTCTCCATCGCATCGATATTGAAGGCGACGTTGCGGGCCATCACTTCGGCGATATGCCCCTGCTTGGCCCGCCAGTCCGGGCCGTCGATGGCGGCAGAATCCCCGATGGCGAAGACATTGTATCTCTCCGGTGTCTCGTCGAAATCGTGCATCACCTCACAGTAATCGTTGATCTTGACAAGGCCCGCTTCATTGAGCGGCAGATCGGAGTTTTGGAAAACGGGATGCCCGTCACCGGCGGGAATGAACATCGTAAAATCGCTCTCCAGTTTGCTCTCGTCCTCGAAGACGATCCCGTCGGCTTCGAAACGTTTGATCTTCTTACCGAAATGCTTTTTGATCCCCAGTTTGTTGAAGAAGATATCCATCATCTTGAGTGCCTGGGGCCCCATCCGGGCACCCGGTGACTCCATGGGAGCGAAGAAGGTCAGTTCGAACTTGTCACGGATCCCCAGCTTTTTGAGTTGGTTGTGGACATTGAAAAGCACCTCGAAGGCCGGGCCGCCCCTTACATTGCTGGGATCTTTGGGATTCCCGCCGAACCCCATAGCGATCCTGCCGCCGCCTTGGGCGATTAGGGCGTCCAGACGCTCTTTGATCTTCAGGGACTCTTCCGGCTTGCCGCAGATGGAGAGGAAATGTTCGCTGCCGGCATGCTTGACCTTTCCGCTGCCGATGGCGATCACCAGATACTCCCCTTCGTATTCTCCCTTTTTCCCGATCGCCTTGTGCTCCCGGGAGCGGATCTCGGTGATCTCGTCGATCACCAGATCGAAACCGTGTGCCGCCTGCAGCTCCTTCAGCGGAACACAGATCTCTTCGAACTTCGCTTCTCCTGTCGGGATCCAGATCGAGGTGGGATAGATATAGAAGTAGTCCCGATCGCTCACCAGCGTCACGGAGTAGCCCGCTTTTCGCAGAAAGATCGCCGCTTCGAGCCCCGCGAAGCCGCCACCGAGGATGAGTACTTTGTCTTTTTTTGAAATCACTTTCCGCTCCTTTTATAATTCAATATTATTAAGATTATAAGCTATAGAAATTCTATCTAAAAAAACCCCCTCTGCCCTTACGAACGGAGGGGGTGCTTGGCGTAAGCCGAAGATCACTTCTTCTGTTTCGCCTTTTCAACCAGATCATAGCGGGGATAGACGAAGACAGTTTTACGCAGAACCGACACCTCTTTGGGCGCATCCAATGCGTAGGCATGGATCGTGATGGGGATCGGTGTATCCTTGCGGCTGTTTTTGACCAGGACTTTGTCCGTTTTCAAAATGACGACCTTTTTCTTCTTCATCCGGGCTCCCAGGTGGAAAGGCTCTTTGGGACGGATGATCTGGATCTCGGGATGTCCGACCACCTCGAAGGTATATTTGTGGGGTTTGTCCTGGGTGTTCTGGAAGAGGAAGACATAGTCGTTCTCCACCGCACCGCCGGGCAGAACCTTGTAGAGCCGGGTCGTTTTGTTGACGTTGAGAAGCA
>JALWZI010000020.1 GCA_027002755.1 Campylobacteraceae bacterium
GGACTACCATATCTACAAGGTCCTCACCGTCGTGGAGAACGACGATCCCCGAGCCCAGGAAGAGCCCGAGAGCTACATCACCGTCGACGAAGCCAAAAGCTACGATGAGGGGATCGAACCCGGTGACAAGATCCGCAGCGAATTCCACCTGGAGGATTACGGCCGCACCGCCGCCGCCAATCTCTTCCACGAGCTGGAGTACCATATCCAGCGCCGGATCGAACAGGACCTCTTCGACAAGTACAAAGCCAAGGTAGGCTCCATCATCATCGGAACCGTCAGCCGGGTCGACGATGCGGGCAATACCTATGTGGAGATCGGAGAGCTCAAAGGGATCCTCAGCCTGCGCAACCGGATCAAAGGGGAGAGCTTCAAGACCGGCGACACTCTCAAGGCCCTGCTGCGCTTCGTCTCCATCGATCCCAAGTACGGAATGCACCTGGAACTCACCCGCACCGCCCCCAAATTCCTGGAAGAGCTGATGAAGCGGGAGGTCCCGGAGATCCAGGACGGAGCCGTGGAGATCGTCTCCTCCGCCCGAATCCCGGGAGAGCGGGCCAAGGTGGCCCTCAAGACCGACCGTCCCGACATCGATCCCATCGGGGCCGCCGTGGGCCAGCGCGGCGTGCGGATCAACGCCGTCAGCGACGAACTCTGCGGCGAGAACATCGACTGCATCGAGTACTCCCCTATCCCTGAGATCTTCATCACCCGGGCCCTCTCCCCCGCCGTGGTCCAGAACGTGAAGATCGAAAACAACAACACCGCCGACCAAAAAGCCATCGTCGACATCACCGCCGATCAGAAGGCCAAGGCCATCGGCAAAAGCGGGATCAACATCCGCCTGGCCTCCATGCTGACCAAATACCAGATCGAGCTCAACGAGGTCGAAGGGATCGTCGAACGCTCCCCCGCCGCTGCCGAAGAGAAGACCAAAGACCTCTCCGCGCTGGAGAACCTCTTCAAATAGAGCACCCAGTGTTTTGTCTCCTCCGCCATGTCTGACGAAACCCTCCTCAAAACCGTCCGCTTCAAACGGGAGACCTTCGAGGCTCTCGACCGACTCGCCGAGAGCGAAGGACGTCCGCTCGATACCCTGATCTCAGAAGCCCTGGATGCCTGGCTCGAAGCGAAAGCCAAAGCATTGATGGAAGCGGAGATGGAGCGGGAGAAGCGGGAGACCACTTTCGATTACGATGAATTCTGGGACGGAGTAGAACTGGATTGAACCTTATCGTCGTCGATGCGGGTCGATGGCCAGCAGCACCAGATCGGCGATCATGTTTCCCAGCAGCGTCAGAAAGGCCCCCACAACCAGAATCCCCATGATGACGGGATAATCCCGCGCCAAAGCGCTCTGATAAAAGAGCAGCCCCATCCCGTCGATGGAGAAGATCTGCTCCAGGATGACACTGCCCCCCAGCAATCCCGGCAGGGAAAGCCCCAGGATCGTCACGATGAAGGGCATCAGATTGGGGTAGATGTAGCGTCGGATGATGATCTTCTCACTCAATCCTCTGGCTTTGGCATAGAAGAGGTAGTCGCTTTTGAGGATCTCCCGGGTCAGGGAGCGGATATAGAGCATCAGCGACCCGAATCCGGTAAAGACGATCACTGTCACCGGCAGTACCAGATGCCAGGCAATATCGAGCCAGCGGGCCGGTCCTTCCTTGGGCTCCAGCCCCTCCAGCCCCGCCATGGGGAACCACCCCAGTTTCAAGCCGAAGATCAGGATCAGCAGCAGAGCCAGATAGAAAGAGGGCATGGCGTAGCTCAGCAGCGAGAGCTGCTTCATCGTACTCTCATAGACTCCGCCCTTGAGGGCACTGCGGATCCCGTAGCGAAAAGCCAGCCAGAAGATCAGAACCATGGAGACAAGGTTGATCCCCAGGGTGATCCCGATCCGGGCACCGATCTCATCGATCACCCGGTTTCCGCTGGCGAAGGAGACGCCGAAATCGAGACGAAGCATCGCTCTGAGCCAATCGACATACTGCACCCAGAGAGGCTTGTCCAGGCCGTAGACCGCTTTGAGGTGGGCGATTGCTTCCGGGGTCATGTTGGGATTGAGGCCCCCGGCGGCGAAAAAGCTGTTGGGGGCCATATGGATCGCTCCGAAGGTGATCAGAGAGATCAACCCGAGCATGGCGGCGAGATAGAGAAGTTTTCGGAAGAGAAGGAGCAGGGTCTGCTTCATACCTGGGGAGGCGCCACCACGGTCATCATGGCGTGAAAGTTCTCGGGGTCGAGGGAGGCGGAGCCTACCAGCACCCCGTCCACATCAGCGATGGCGGCTATCTCCCTGATATTGGTGGGCTTGACGCTGCCGCCGTAGAGCAGCGGCCGTTTAATCCGGCGGCGCAGCTCGGCGTGGGTCGCGGCGATCTCTTCCGCTTTGGCGGCACGTCCGGTCCCGATGGCCCAGACCGGTTCATAGGCGACGATCAGCCGTTCGTAATCGAGATCGATATCGTCGAACTGCTCCCAGAGATATTCGGCCACCGCTTCCTCCCCCTCTCGGCGTACCTCCAGGGGCTCTCCGACACAGTAGAGGACCTGCAAACCGTTTTGCGCGAAAAACTTGAACTTTTCGGCGATGAACTCCTGGCTCTCCCCCAGGATCAGACGGCGTTCACTGTGCCCCAGAAGCACGGTATCGATCCCGAACTCCTCCAGCTGGCTCAGGCCGATCTCTCCGGTGTAGGCCCCTTCCCGGGCGGGATAGGCGTTCTGGGCCCCGACGGTGATCCAGTCGCGGGAGGGTTGCAGTGCCGAAGCAGGAGGAAAGACCATCACTTTGAAGGGATACTCCGCCGCTTCCATGAGCGCCTCCATACGATCGAGGTACTCCGCGGTACTTTGGCGGGTGTGGTGCATTTTGAAATTGGCGGCAAATATCATCTCTTCTCCTTCAGGATTGCAAGGCGACGATCCCGGGGAGTTCCTCCCCTTCGATCAGCTTCAGGCTGGCACCCCCTCCGGTGCTGACGAAGGTCATCTCGTCCACATCCCCGGCCCGGGCCGCCACATCGGCGGTGTCCCCGCCTCCGACGATCGTGGTGGCATGGCTCTCGGCGATATAGTGGGACATCTTGATGGAGCCTTTGGCGAACTTCTCCATCTCGTAGACCCCCATGGGGCCGTTCCACATGATGGTGTGGGCATCGTTGAGGGCTTCCCGGAAGAGCCGGGTGCTCGCCGGACCGATATCCAGCCCCATCCAGCCTTCGGGGATCTCCTGGGTCGGGAGGTATTTGACCGTCGCCGTCTCATCCAGCTCCGGAGCGACGACCACATCGACAGGCAGATAGAATTTGACCCCGTTCTTCCTGGCCTTGTACATGATGGTCCTCGCCTCGTCGATAAGATCCTCTTCGACCAGTGATCGCCCCACCTCATACCCCTGAGCCTTGAGGAAGGTAAAGGCCATCCCTCCCCCGATGATGATCTTGTCCACCTTGCCGATGAGCCGGTTCAGTGCCTCCAGCTTACCCGAGACCTTGCTCCCGCCGACCACCGCGACGAAGGGGCGGGAGGGGTTCTCCAGAACCTTGGCGAAGAAGTTGACCTCCTTGGCCAGGAGGAAGCCCGCTGCCTTGTGCTCCTTATCGTAGAGGGAGGCGATAGCGTGGATCGAGGCGTGTTTTCGGTGACAGGCTCCGAAAGCGTCGTTGACGTAGAATTCACCGAATCGGGCCAGTTTTTTGGCGAATTCGATGTCGTCTTTGGTCTCGCCGGGATCGAAGCGGAGGTTCTCCAGCAGGAGCACATCTCCCTCTTCCATTCCCTCGAAAAGCTCCAGAGCCCGGGGAGTAATGACCGCGCCTGCTTTGGAGTCATCGAAATAAAGGTGGTTTTTGTGCTTGAGAAGCACATCGAGACGTTTGTAGACGGGATAGAGTGAGTATTTCTCGTCGAATTTCCCGGGTTCGGGGCGTTCGAAATGGGAACCGAGGACCACTTTGCAGTTGCGGTCGATGCAGTAGCGGATGGTCTGGAGCGCCGCACGGATCCGTCGATCATCGGTGATGTTGCCGAATTCGTCGATGGGGACGTTGAAATCACAGCGAATGAAAACGGTGGCACCGTCGATCTCCAGATCCTTGATGATTTTGAGCATTCTGCCTCCCTCTCCCCTCTGCCTGTGGCAGGGTGTTTAATTATGGTAAACTTCCGGATATTCTACTCAATCAGAGGTTATCGCTTGGTTAAAAGATCGGCGGAGGCGGCACTGTTTGGCGGGAGCTTCGACCCTCCGCATCTCGGGCATCGCCGGATCGTCGAGAAACTGCTGAAAGAGCCCCGGATCGATCAAGTGATCGTCGTTCCCGCCTGGCTCAACCCCTTCAAGGAGCAGAGCCACGCTTCGGCCCTTCAGCGCCTGGAGTGGTGCCGGAGGGTCTTCGATCTGCCGGGGGTGGAGGTGAGCGACTATGAGATCCGGCAGGGACGGCCGGTCTATACCATCGAGACCTGGCGAGCTCTGAAGAAGAGCTATCCCCTGAGGTACCTGGTGATCGGTAGTGACAACCTCTCCTCCATCACCAAGTGGAAAGATTTCGAGACCCTGAACCGGGAGGCGATCTGGATCGTCGCCACCCGGGGTGGGGAGCACCCCGACCTCTCGATGCTTCGAGAGGCGCAGATCCTGCCGGTAGAAGTCCCCGTCAGCTCGACCGAGGTCCGCCAGGGCCGCGGGCTGGAGTATGTGGATCCCAGGATCCGTGAGGAAGTGATCCGAACCTATCATCTATCAAAGGAGACTCTGTGACACTACAGGAACGTGTCGATCGTATCGTCCATCTGCTGGACAGCAAAAAAGCCGAAGAGATCGAGGTTTTCGATCTGGGCAATGTGGACTATATCGCCAAGCAGGTGATCATCGCCAACTCCCTGGGGGGCAAACATACCCGGGCCCTTTTCGACAACATGAAAGAGGAGCTCAAGCCACTGGGTGAGACCTTTTATGGCTCCGACGAGAGCGACGAATGGATCGTCGCCGACCTGGGCGAGATCATCGTCCACCTCATGACCCCCAACTACCGCCAGCGCTACAGTCTGGAGGAGTTCCTCGAAGAGCTGAGGGCGGCCAAAAACTCACAAAAGTAGGAAGTTCTTCCGCACTCAAAGATCGAAACGATCCCGCTCCGTCACGGCGCTCCAGGCGGCGACGAAGTCCCGCACGAAGCGCTCTGCGTTGTCCTCCTGGGCGTAGAATTCAGCCTGGGCCCGCAGCTGGGAGTTGGCTCCGAAGACCAGATCGACCCGGCTGGCCCGCCAGCGCAAATCCCCCGTTTTGCGGTCTCTCCCTTCGAAGATCCATCCCCGTTCGTCCGCCGGACTCCATTGGGTCCCCATATCGAGGAGGTTGACGAAAACGTCGTTGCCGAGCACCCCCGGGCGCTCGGTGAGCACTCCAAGGCCCTTGTCACCCCAGACGGCACCCAGTGCACGCAATCCCCCCACCAGAACCGTCATCTCCGGAGCGCTCAGACGCAACAGCGACGCTTTGTCGATCAGGGCCTCTTCGGCCCGGAGCGTACAGTCGGGATGGAGATAGTTGCGAAACCCCTCGGCCACCGGCTCCAGATAGGAGAAGGACTCCTCGTCGGTCTGCTCCTGCAGGGCATCGACACGCCCCTGACGGAAAGGGACCTCTACCTCGACGCCGGCAGCCAAGGCACCCTCTTCCACGGCGCAGTTGCCCGCCAGGACGATCAAGTCGGCCAGAGAGATCCCCTTCCCATCGTCACAGGAGGCGTTGAACCCCCCTCGGATCTCCTCCAGAACCGCCAGGACCCGTTCGAGGCGCTCGGGTTCGTTGGCGGGCCAGCTTCGCTGGGGAGCCAGGGCGATCCGGGCTCCGTTGGCTCCTCCGCGCTTGTCCGAATCCCGGTAGGTGGAGGCCGAAGCCCAGGCGACGAAGACCCGATCGGCGACGGAGAGCCCTGATGTTCGGATCCGCTCTTTGAGCTCCGCGATCCGGGCCGGATCGAGCGGTGCGAAACGCCGCGTCGGGAGCGGATCCTGCCAGATCAGATCCTCCTTGGGGACCTCCGGTCCGAGATAGCGGGATTTGGGGCCCATGTCCCGGTGGGTGAGCTTGAACCAGGCCCGGACGAACGCCTCCTCGAAGGCGTCGGGATCCTCCAGGAAACGCCGGGAGATTTTGGCGTACTCCGGATCCATCCGCAGTGCCAGATCGGTAGTGAGCATCACCGTTTTGCGCTTCGCCTCGGGATCGTGGGCATCCGGGACCAGATCCCCCTCCGCCGGAGCGACCGGCTCCCACTGCCAGGCCCCCGCGGGACTTTTGGTCAGATTCCAGTCATAGGCGAAAAGGAGACGCAGAAAGTCGCTGTCCCATCGGATCGGATTGGGGGTCCAGGCCCCCTCCAGACCGCTGGTGATCGTATCGGGCCCTTTGCCGCTGCCGAAGCGGTTTTTCCACCCCAGCCCCTGCTCCTCGATCGGCGCCGCTTCGGGTTCGGGGCCGAGATATTTTTCCGGATCGGCGGCGCCGTGGTTCTTGCCGAAAGTGTGGCCCCCGGCGATCAGGGCGACGGTCTCTTCGTCGTTCATCCCCATCCGGGCGAAACTCTCCCGGATATCCCGGGCAGCCGCCAGCGCATCGGGGACGCCGTCGGGACCTTCGGGGTTGACGTAGATCAGCCCCATCTGCACCGCTGCCAGGGGATTGTCCAGCTCACGCCCCTCTTTGTGCCGCATATCGCCGAGCCACTCCTGCTCCGGTCCCCAGTAGATGTCCTCCTCCGGCTCCCAGATGTCCTCGCGCCCCCCGCCGAAACCGAAGGTGCGCAGCCCCATCGACTCCATCGCCACGTTCCCCGCCAGAATCATCAGATCGGCCCAGGAGATCGCGTTGCCGTATTTCTGTTTGACGGGCCACAGAAGCCGTCGTGCTTTGTCGAGGTTGACGTTATCGGGCCAGCTGTTGAGCGGAGCGAAACGCTGATTGCCGGTCCCTCCTCCCCCACGGCCGTCCATGATCCGGTAGGTCCCGGCGCTGTGCCACGCCATCCGGATGAAAAACGGACCGTAGTGGCCCCAGTCGGCGGGCCACCACTCCTGCGATTCGGTCATCAGCTTCTTCAGATCCTCCTTGAGCCCCTCGTAGTCGAGTCGTGCGAACGCTTCGCGATAGTCCAGAGTCTCGTCGGGGACGATCGGCCCCCGGTTCTGGTGCAGAATTTTCAGATTGAGCTGCTCGGGCCACCAATCTCGGATCGACTCGGCTCCCAGGGTCGTATGGGCGAAAGCACTCTCTTCCGCCGGACATTTTTTTTCAGTTTTCATCTTTGTCTTCTTTCGATTGATTTATGGTGCCCGGCTCCATACCGGTACGACTGTACGGGCCGGCTTAGCCGGCGGTGACGTCGGGGCAGCGCTTTTTGAAATACTCCCGGTCGGCCTTGCAGAGCGGGCACTGGGCGGGGGGACGCTTGCCCCGGTGGACGTGGCCGCAGACTTCGCAGATCCACTCTTCGTTGTTCTCGCTGTCGAAGAACCCTTCCCGCTCCAGGGCCGCTTTGAGCTCCAGATACTCCCGCTCGTGCTCCACCTCCACCTTGCCGATGGCCCGGAAGAGCCGGGCGATGGCCTCCAGCCCCTCCTCTTTGGCGATGGCGGCGAAGTTGGGGTACATCTCCTCGTGCTCGTAGCGCTCTCCGTCGGCGGCGTACTGCAGATTCTTCTGGGTGCTGTCGAGCTCCACTCCGTGGACCAGTTTGTTGTAGGCTTTGAACTCCGCCTGGGCGTGGTATTTCTCGTTGTCAGCCGCCTCTTGGAAGAAGCGGGCGATCCGGTGCAAGCCCTCCGCCATCGCCACCTCGGCGAAGAACTCATATTTGTTTCGCGCCTGGGATTCGCCGGCGAAGGCTTTCATCAGATTGACTGCCGTCAGATTCTCCGTGGTACAGACCATCTCCTGACCGCAGCAGACCAGGGTGCCGCCTCCGACGTGCTGGACCTCCACCTCGTTGCCGCAGACCTCGCATTTGTAACTTTCGTATTGTTTCATTGTTTTTTCCTCAACTTTCATTTTGTAATCAAGACAGAGGAGGCGGAACTTCAGTTCCACATACAGGGCTGAAGCCCTGCCTCCAAAGTCACCGCATCCACTCTCTCTATTTTGAACCTCAGCCCCTCAGGGAGCTGATGAACTCGGTGATATCCTCATGGAGCGCCGTCAGATCCTCTTCGTGCTCTACCTCGTCGGCCAGGATCCGGCTGACCAAGTCGTAGGTGACGATATCCTTCTCGCGGGTCATCTCCACCAGCTCTGAGTAGGTGCTGATGGCACACTGCTCCCCTTTGATGGCATCCTCCAGGATCGCCACCACGTCGAAATCTTTGGGCTCTTCGTAGCCGCAGTTGGTCTGGGTGAACCACTCTTTGGGATTAAGCAGCGGGGTTCCGCCCAGCTGAAGGATCCGCTGCGCCACCATATCGGCGTGGCGCAGTTCATCCGCGGCATGCTGTTGCAGTTCGGCGATCGCCGCGTCTTTCATGATCCCCTTGACCACCTTCTCCTCGATGTAATACTGATAATAGGCCAGCCACTCATCGGCATAGGCTTTGTTGAGAAGCCGAATCAGCTCCGAGACCTCGATTCCTTTGATGATGGAGTTTCCTCTTCGTGCCATCTTCTCTCCTTATGATTTGCTTATGGATAAATTTTTTCCATAAAGAATTATATGCTAAATACTCTTAAAAGAAAATTATTTTCCA
>JALWZI010000021.1 GCA_027002755.1 Campylobacteraceae bacterium
GCATATAGAGGAAGTTCTCGGTGAAACTTCGGTCGATATCGGGGTAGATGAAGGTCGCCCCCAGGCTGTTGCGATAGGCGAAGGCGGCCAGGGTCGGCATTTTGGCGATGATCCGGTGGGCCATCTGACGATAATCCTCGTCACTCTCCAGCCTGAGATGCTCGTAGTAAAAGGCCGAAAGCCCCGTCACTCCCGCACTGAGCGAGGACATGGGGTGGGCGTTGTCGGGCATCATCTCGAAGAGCTTCACCAGCCCCTCCGGGAGGAAGGCACGATGCCGCAGCTCCAGATCCAGCGCCACCCGCTCATCGTCGGTGGGCAGCTCCCCCTCCAGCAGCAGATGGATCACCTCCAGGTAGCTGTGGCCCGTGGCCAGATCCTCGATAGGGATCCCCCGGTAGCGGAGTTCTCCTTTTTCGCCGTTGATGAAGGTGATCTTCGAGCGGCAGCTGGCCGTGGAGGTGAAGCCGGGATCGTAGCTGAACATTCCGCTGTCGCGGTAGAAGGTGCGCATATCCACCGCCGCGGGACCGCGGGTCCCCTCGATGATGGGATATTCGTAGCGTTTGCCGGTGCGATTGTCGATCAGGGTCATCGTCTCTTTGGCCATCACGATCCTCCAGTGATTCTTTTTTCGTACTGTGGTTGAGTATAGCATAGGGTGCGTAGCAAAAATGTAGCAAAAGGCGGTGTTTTCGGAATCGGAAAGGAGCTCAGCTCCTCAACCATGCCAGGGCGGCATCGTAATCTTCGAAGAACTGCATCTCTCCGCTGCAGAAGTGCCGAAAGAGCTCCACGGAGATCTCCTCCCACTTCTTCTCTCCCACGATCGCCATCCGGTGAAAGGCATGCCGGATCCTGAGGCCGAACTTCAGATCGTCCAGCGCCGCCTCGAAGGTCCATCCTTCAAAACGCCGCATATCCACCAGGATATCCGGTTTGCGTTCACCCGCGGCCTCGATGGCCCGTTCGATCACCGGGATCAACACTTCATAATCCTCATGGTGCAGTTTCCCCTGCAGCACGATCTCCACCAACTCCCTTTCACCCTCCATTCTGACGGTGATCCCCACGCCGCGTGTATCGATCTCGACGGACATCTCACACCTCCTGGACAAATTGATTCTCCTTTCATTATACTACCCCTCATCTCCTCCACGCGAACCCTATGGTAAAATGCCGCTTTTTTATCCCCAAAACGAATGACTTTTATCAGATTAGGATCCTCATGTTCACCCTCAAAAACTACAGCAGAGACAACCTCAAGAACGACATCCTCTCCGGCCTCGTGGTCGCCGTGGCCCTGGTCCCCGAGGCCATCGCTTTCAGTTTCATCGTCGGCGTCAATCCCATTATCGGGCTCTACACTGCCTTCATCCTGGGGCTGGTGACCGCCATCCTGGGCGGTAAGCCCGGGATGATCAGCGGAGCCACCGGGGCCGTGGCCGTCGTGCTGGTCGGTCTGGCCGTCGAGGCGGGTCTGCTGCTGCAAAAAGCCGGCATCAGCGGGGACGCGCTGGCCATCGGAGTGTTGCAGTACATCTTCCTGGCAGCGATCCTCGCCGGCATCGTCCAGATCCTCTTCGGGGTGCTGCGTTTCGGCAAGTTCATCCGCCTGGTCCCCCTGCCCGCCATCTACGGCTTCGTCAACGGCCTGGCCATCGTCATCGCCCTGGCACAGTTGAAGTTTTTCGAAGGTCAGGGGTGGAGTATGTACGCCATCGTCGCCGTTACCATGCTCATCATGGTTCTCCTCCCCCGTTACACCAAGGCGGTTCCCGCCGGACTCGTCTCCATCGTCCTGCTGACGCTGCTGGTCTACTTTACGGGGCTCGATACCCTGCTCATCGGTGATCTGGCCAATCTGAGCGAATTCAAGGGACAGCTCCCCTCCTTCCATGTCCCCCCGACCCTCTTCAGCTGGGAGGCGGTCAAAATGGTCGCTCCCTACGCCGTCATCGTCGCCCTCGTGGGTCTCATCGAATCGCTGCTGACCCTGGCGGTTCTGGACGAGATGAGCGGCACCCGGGGCAGCGGCAACCGCGAATGCGTCGCCCAGGGCGTCGGCAACGTCACCTGCGGCTTCTTCGGCGCCATGCCCGGCTGCGCCATGATCGGCCAGTCGATCATCAACTTCACCTCCGGGGGCCTGGGGCGCCTCTCCTCCGCCACGGCGGCCATCGGACTGATGGTGCTGGTGGCGTCACTGACCGACCTGCTCAACATCATTCCCGTCGGTGTCCTGGTAGGGATCATGTTCATGGTAAGCATCGGGACCTTCGAGTGGAGCAGCTTCGGCCATCTGAAGAAAATGCCCCCCGAAGACGCCTTCGTCATGGTGACTGTGACCGTCATCACGATCTTCTTCGACCTGGCCATCGCCGTCATCATCGGCGTGATCATCTCGGCCCTGGTCTTTGCCTGGAAACACGCCCGGATCTACGCCCGCACACGGATGCTGGGGCAACACGCTAAACTCTACGAACTCTCCGGCCCCCTCTTCTTCGGCTCGGTCCAATCCTTCCATGACGTTTTCGACGTGGAGAACGACCCCAAGGTGGTCATCATCGACTTCAAAAACGCAAGGGTCATGGAC
>JALWZI010000022.1 GCA_027002755.1 Campylobacteraceae bacterium
GAACCAGCGGCTCTCCTCCCCCAGGCTCTCGGCGACGCTGGTGGTAAAGGCGATTAGGTCGTGGCGGGTCTCCGCCTCGATCTCGTCGATCCGCTCCACCGAGAACGTGGCGTTCTCGACGATCCTCCTGGCATCCTCGTCGGGGATCAGTCCCAGTTTGTTCCAGGCTTTGACCACCGCCTTCTCCACCTCCAGCCAGGCGGCATAGCGGGCGTGCTGTGTCCACTTTTCCTTCATCTCTTTGCGTGCATATCGTTCTACCATCTCGATCCTTCAATGGGGAACGCCAAAGTCCTCGGTATGCCAAAAGGAATCTCCCAATGACCAATGACCAATGACCAATGACCCCTCTTTTTTGGCTAATATTCTACTCAAATCCCCGTGAAGGAGTCCTGATTGCCCTTTGTTCAACGCACCTTTTCCCTGGAAGAAGAACAGCTGGCCTTCGTCTGGCTGATGCGCACCTTCGGTGTCACCCAGGGGGAGGCCCAGCGGATCATCGACCGGGGACGTCTGCTCTGTCATGGAGAGACCCTGCCGGACAAATCGGCCCGGATCTCCGGCAAAGTGGAGGTGGTCTATTTCGAACCCCAAAGCCGGGGTAACGCTCCGATCCTGACCACGCCTGATTTCTATCTTTTCGACAAACCCAGCGGCGTGCTGGTCCATCCCAAAAAGATGACGACCCCCTATTCCATGCTGGACGAGGTCCGCCATTTCGGCGGGCAGCACGCCAATGCCGTTCACCGGATCGACAAAGAGACCTCCGGCCTGCTCCTGGCCAGCCGCCACAAAGAGGCCGAACGCTTTCTCAAAGGCGCTTTCGAGCGCAAAGCGATCCAAAAGAGCTATCGGGCCTGGGTGCAGGGCAGAGTCGAAAAAGCCTTCAGCGTCGACGCCCCGATCCTCCTCAACGACGACTACGGCCCCACCAAACACAAAGTCTTCATCCACCATCAGGGGAAACGGGCCTACACCTCATTTATGCCCTTGCTGTACGACAAGAGGCTCGATGCCACCCTCCTGGAATGCATTCCCCATACCGGCCGCACCCACCAGATCCGCATCCATTTGTTTCACGTGAAACATCCCATCCTGGGCGATCCCATCTATGGAACCAGTTACGAGGTGGCAGAAGCCTATCTGGAAGAACGCCTGAGCCCCGAGGAGCGGCGGCGCCATACCGGAGCTGACCGGTTGATGCTCCACGCCTATTCGGTGGAGTTCGATTACAAACAGCACTGGAAACTGGTCAGCCGCAACGATTTCAGTCAGGAGAGAGTCGCCATTGCGCCCCCGAAAGAAAGGGAGTTCAATCTGACGAATGGATGGAAAATCGAGAGTGAAAAGCCGAAAGAGGTTTTGTCATAAAGTGGTCATTTGTCATTGGTTACTGGTCATTGGGAATACAGAGGGTAAATAGTCGTAGGTGGGTTGAAATAGCTTTCTGATAATCCAATCAGGTTTAATTGCAGCAAATGGAAAGAGCCAAATGTTGAGTTTTGAATTCTTGGAACATGTATCGGAATGAGTATCATCCCAATCGGCGAAATGTGCCGAAGGAACCTCCAGTGACCAATGACTAATAACCAATGACCGACGTCATTTATCACTCTTTATCGCGATAATAAATCCGATTATCCCCACAACCACCACACCGCCGATAATAACATAGAGCGCCAGATCTACCAGTGTCATCTTCCCACTCCCTCACTGAGTTTCTGTTCCCGCAGCTGCCCGCAGGCGGCGGAGATATCCAACCCTTTGGATTCCCTAATGGTGCAAAGGACCCCCTTGCCCAGGAGATATTCCTGGAAACGGCGCATGTCCTCCGGTTCGGGACGCTGAAAATCGGTACCCGGATAGGGGTTGAAGTAGATCAGGTTGACTTTGGCTTTGATACCGTTGAGCAGTTTGACCAGTTTCTTCGCCGCTGCTATATCGTCGTTGACATCTTTGATGACAAGATATTCGAAAAGTACCTTTTTGCGCTGGTTAACAGGGAAATTTCGCACCGCCTCCATAATCGAGGCGATGTTATAGGCCTTGTTGATCGGCATCAGCTGTTGACGCAATTCGTCATCCACCGCGTGGAGGCTTATGGCCAGGTTGATCCCCAGATCCATTTTGCCGAGTCTTTCGATCTTGCTGCTCAGCCCCGAGGTAGAGATGGTCTGGCGGTTGGGCGAGATGCTCATCCCATCCATATCGGAAAAGATCCGTACCGCCTTGGCTACATTGTCAAGGTTGTCCAGAGGTTCCCCCATTCCCATGTAGACCAGGTTGACGCGGTGGTTGGAGGGGATCCCCTGATCCTTGTAGATCTCCAGGACCTGGGCCACGATCTCCCCGGCACTCAGGTTCCGGATGAAACCACCTTTGGCCGTCAGGCAGAAGGCACACCCCACCTTGCACCCGACCTGGGAGGAGATACAGACAGTATAGCGCCGGTGATGTTTGAGGGTGCCGTCTTCGTGATACTCGGCCTCCTTCATCAGCAATAGCACCGCTTCGACAGTGTGCCCGTCATGCAAACGGTATAGATATTTGATGCTGCCGTCGCGACTCTCCTGCTTCGAAACCATCTCCAGAGGATGAAGCTCATACTGCTCCTCCAACTCCTGACGAAGCGTTTTGGGGAGATTGGCCATCTCCTCGAAACAATCGGCATGTTTATGATAGACCCAGTTGTAGATCTGTTTGGCGCGGAATGAAGGGCTAATCTCCTTGGAGAGCTCTTCTTTTGTGTAATTATGAATGATTTTTTTCATTGTCTTTCGCCTATTTCTCTTTTGAACCCATTTTATGCAGTAGAAAGTGTTTCAGATGCGTCGGTGCTCGGTGTGCAGGGGTCTCGGAGAGAAGCGCAGGCGCACCCAGCGGGTGCGTTGAGCATTCGCTTCGATCGCCCATGCCGCCGATGATCGATGCAGATGAGACGCTGGCTAATGCATAGAATGGGTTGAACCGTCGGGCTCACTTCAAAAGGCCTTTCTCTTTGAGATACTCTTCGAGTCGTTTCATCGCTTCCGGCTGATTCTTCAGAAAATCTTCGTGAGCCTTTTCGTCACAGTAGTTGGTAACACAGAAAACACCTCCGGCCGGAATGCCGAAAGTCTTGGCCACCGCCAGGACCGAAAAGAACTCCATGTTCTCCAGTTCCAACCGTCGGGAGAGAAAACGTTTGGCCATTTCCGGATCGGTCGTGATGTAGTTGGAGGAGTTGACGATTGTTTCACGTGAAACATCTTCGGCAGCAGAGACCACGTTGTTGATGGGGGTATAGGCACTGCCCAGTAGAAAGCCCTGTTCCACGTTGGCGGCTGTTTTGGATTCGACGATATCGAAGATTCCATGATTTCCATAGCTTCCTGCCGTTCCGACAAAGAGGAGAAACTCGGGAGCCTCCATCGTCGCCAAACGGGTCAGATTGATCGCCGCTTCCACCATCCCTACTCCGATCGGCAGGGCAAATTCGAACTGCTCATTGTTTCCGGCACAGAGAAACATCACTACAGCCTCACAGGAATATCACGGGATTTGAGATAGCGTTTCAGATCCATGATGTCGATCTCCCGGAAATGGAAGATACTGGCTGCCAGTGCAGCATCGGCCTTCCCGATCGTAAAGGCCTCCTCGATATGCTGCATCGTCCCGGCGCCGCCGCTGGCGATGATGGGGATGGGTGCCACTTCGCCGATACGGCGGTTGAGCTCGTTGTCGAAGCCCGCTTTGGTACCGTCGGCATCCATGGAGGTCACCAGCAGCTCCCCCGCCCCCCGGTTGTAGGCCTCCCTCGCCCACTCAACGGCGTCGATACCCGTGTCCTGCCGTCCCCCATGGGTAAAGATATTCCAGCGTCCCTCTCCCACCCGCTTGGCATCGATGGCTACGACGATGCACTGGGAGCCGAAGCGTTTGGCCCCCTCTTCGATGAAAGCGGGACGCTTGATAGCGGCGGAGTTGACGCTGACTTTGTCACACCCTGCATCCAGTAACCGGTAGATATCTTCCAGTTCCCGGATTCCCCCGCCGACAGTCAGGGGGATGAAGACTTCCCTGGCCACCTGCCGGACCACCTCGACGATCGTTCCCCGCTCCTCGTGGGTTGCCGTGATATCGAGGAAGGTGAGCTCATCCGCCCCCTCTTCGTTGTAGCGTCGAGCCACCTCGACAGGATCTCCTGCATCCCGGAGGTTGACGAAGTTCACCCCTTTGACCACCCGGCCGGCATTGACATCGAGGCATGGTATAATCCGTTTGGCAAAAGTTTCCATTCCTGTTTCTGAATCCTTACAAAGTTTATGCGATTATATCGAAAGTGGAAAACTGTGGATCGGATTGCTATTTAAGTAGAAAAAGAGTATAATGAAAAATTATAAGCCCAACGCTTCCGAGATCGCCGACAAGAGATTCGGACAGAATTTTCTGGAAGACGAAAGCGTTGCGGAGCAAATCATCCAAGCGATGCCCGATGACGATCTGCCGGTGGTGGAGATCGGGCCTGGCTTAGGTGATTTAACCAAAAAGCTCGTCCAAGTTCGCCGGGTGACGGCGTACGAGGTAGACAAACGGTTGTGCGACTATCTGGGAAAAACCTTTTCCGGAGAGATCGCCGACGGCAGACTCCGTCTGGAGTGCGGAGATGTTCTGGAACGATGGAGCGGCGGCAGTCTGTGTGACCGGCCCTATCGGCTGGTGGCCAACCTGCCCTACTACATCGCGACCACGATCATCCTGAAAGCGCTGCGGGACCCCCATTGTCGATCCACACTCACAATGGTTCAGAAAGAGGTCGCCGAGAAGTTCGCCGCCCATGAGGGGGATCGGAACTTCTCGGCTCTCTCGGTCCTGGCCCAAAGTGCCGGCGAGGCGGCCATCCGCCTCCTGGTACCGCCGGCAGCCTTCAATCCGCCCCCCAAGGTCGATTCGGCCGTGCTGGAGATCCGCAAGGAGCACACCCTGGACGACGAGGCCTTCGAAGCCTTTCTCAAAGCCGCTTTCCGGCAACCGAGGAAGACCCTGATGAAGAACCTCTCCGCCCTCTACCCCAAAGCTGTCCTCGAGCCCCTTTTCGAAAAGCTGGGGCTTTCGCGGACCCTGCGGCCCCATCAGGTCGGGACGACGCTTTATCATCGAATCTATCAAGCATTGACAAAGGAACCCGACCATGGAAAAGAATCAGAATCAATCCACGGAGAACCAAAACCGGAATAACAACAACCGGAACCGTCGCCGCCCCAACCCCTTCCGCAACAACAAAAAACCGGAAGGAACAGCCGAATCTGGCGGCAGCGAACGTAAAGAGAACAACTCCCAAAGCGGAAATCGTCAGCAGAACAGCAGCGGCAACCGCAATGAGAACCGGCGCGGCAACAACAATAATAACAACCGCAACCGTAATCAGAGCAACCGTAATCAGAGCAACCGCAACCAGGGACAGAGCCGCGGTGGAGGAGGACGCGGCCGCGGCGGGCGCCGTCCCAAGATCGACACCACCATTCCCCCCGATATGAAAGCAGCGATCCTGGAGAACGAACGGGCCCAGCAGGAGCGGATGAATCCGTGGAAGCAGCTGGACCTTGGTGCCAAAGGCAAGCTCCGTTTCACCCCCCTCGGAGGCCTGGGCGAGATCGGCGGCAACATCGCCGTCCTGGAGACTGAAAAGGATGCCATCATCATCGACGTGGGGATGAGCTTCCCCGACGAAACGATGCACGGCGTGGACATTCTGGTCCCCGATTTCAGCTATCTCCATGCCATCAAGGACAAGATCCGGGGAATCGTCATCACCCACGCCCACGAAGACCATATCGGGGCTGTCCCCTATCTCTTCAAAGAGCTCAAGTTCCCCATCTACGGCACCCCGCTGGCCCTGGCGATGATCGGCAACAAATTCGATGAGCACGGTCTGCAGGCCGACAAGAAGTACTTCAATTACATCGTCAAACGCAAGATCTACGAGATCGGCGAGTTCAAAGTGGAGTTCATGCATATGACCCACTCCATCATCGACGCCTGTTCTTTGGCGATTCAGACTCCCATCGGGACGCTGATCCATACGGCGGACTTCAAGATCGACCACACGCCTATCGACGGCTATACCGCTGATCTGCACCGCTTCGCCCATTACGGAGCCCAGGGGGTTCTCTGCCTCTTCTCCGACTCCACCAACAGCCACAACCCCGGCTTCACCAAGAGCGAGGCGGTCGTGGGCAAAACCTTCGACAATCTCTTCGAGATGGCCAAGGGACGGGTGATCATGTCCACCTTCTCCTCCAACGCCCACCGGATCTTCCAGGCCATTGAACGGGGTGTGAAGCACGGTCGCAAGATCTGTGTCATCGGCCGTTCCATGGAGCGCAATATCGAGACGGTCCGCCGTCTGGGCTATATCGACGTGGATGACAAGCACTTCATCGAAGCCCATGAGGTGAACAAATACAAGGACAGCGAGATTCTCGTCGTTACCACCGGCAGCCAGGGAGAGACCATGGCCGCTCTCTCAAGGATGGCCACTGACGAGCACCGCCATATCAAGCTCAAACCCACCGACACCGTCATCATCTCCGCCAGCGCCATCCCCGGGAACGAAGCCAGCGTCTCCAAACTCCTGAACCTGCTTCTCAAGGCCGGGGTCACCGTCCGCTACAAGGAGTGCAGCGATATCCATGTCTCCGGACACGCCTCCCAGGAGGAGCAGAAGCTGATCCTGCGCCTGGTCCAGCCCAAGTTCTTCCTTCCGGTCCACGGCGAGTACAACCATATCGCCGCCCACGCCCGCACCGCCGTCAGCTGCGGTGTCGACGAGCGCAATATCCTGTTGATGAGCGATGGGGACCAGGTGGAGATCACCCCCAAATACCTCAAAAAGGTCAAGACGGTCAAAGCGGGCAAACGCTACATCGACAACCAGAACAATCAGGAGATCTTCGCCGATGTGGTGGACGACCGTCAGAAACTCTCTACCGAGGGGATCGTCAACATCGTCGCTCAGATCTCCACCCAGACCGGTAAGCTGATCGACAAGCCGGTGGTGACCTCTCACGGGCTGGTCCCTGACCGGGAAGACAAGCAGTTCGCCAAGGAGATCGGACAGCTCCTGGAGAGCTATCTGGTCAGTTCTCCCATCGAAAAGTCCGCCAACCCGAAGGTCATAGAGGACGACATCCGCGGTACCGTCCGCAAACATATCCTCAAACGCTACAAGAAATATCCCATCATCATCCCCACGGTCTTTCTGGTCTGAGCCGGCGGGACGGGGGGCATCACACCTCCTCTGTGATATAATCGTCTCCATGAATTCCAAGAATCCGAGCTCCCAATCCCTTGTCGAAAGTGCCCGTGAAACGTTACGGATCGAAGCCGAGGCGTTGTTGGCGGCCGAAAAAAAGATCGACAACCGCTTCGCCGAGGCGGTCGAGAGCATCTACAGACTGCGGGGCAAGCTGATCGTCACAGGGATCGGAAAATCGGGGCTGGTCGGTGCCAAGATCGCTGCAACCCTGGCCAGCACAGGTACCTCCAGCTTCTTCCTTCATCCCAGCGAAGCCCTGCATGGCGACCTGGGGATGATCGGTCCCGATGACGGGGTCCTGGCTATCAGCTACAGCGGGGAGAGCGAGGAGCTCTCCAATATCCTGCCCCATATTCGCCGCTTCGGGATCCCGCTGCTGGCCATGACCGCCGGCCTCGACTCCACCCTGGCCCGTTATGCCGATACGGTCCTGGATATCTCCGTAGCACGGGAAGCCTGCCCTCTGGGTGCCGCTCCCACCTCCAGCACGACGCTGACCATGGCCATGGGAGACGCTCTGGCTGTAGCCCTGATGAAAAAGCGGGATTTCCGCAAAGAGGATTTTGCTTCCTTCCACCCCGGCGGCTCCCTCGGCCGCCGCCTCTTCATCAAGGTAGAGGATCTGATGCGGAAAGAGAATCTGCCGATCGTGGAGGTCCGGACGCCGCTGAAGGAGGCGATCGTCGTCATGAGCGAAGGGAAGCTCGGTAACGTCCTCGTCACCCGGGAGGGACGCCTGGAGGCGATCATGAGCGACGGGGATCTGCGACGGGCCCTCATGCGGGAGGGATTTGAGATGGAGCGCCCCGTCATCGACTACGCGACCCTCCGTCCGAAAGTGATCCGTGACACCTCCCTGCTGGCCAGCGATGCCCTGGCCATGATCGAAGAGGCCAAGGTTCAGCTGCTCCCGGTTGTGGATGATTCCGACCGGGTCAAGGGGCTCATCCACCTCCATGATCTGGTCAGTGCCGGTATCAAATCGGACCGACCCCTAGCCTGAAAAAATATGCCAATGAAAAGAGCCCGATGCGCCTGAACAAATACATTTCACACAACACCCCCTACTCCCGACGGGAAGCCGACCGCCTCATCGAGGAGGGTCTGGTCACGGTCAACCGACAGCCGATGAAGGATTTCTCCTATCAGGTACAGCCAGGAGACAAAGTGGCTGTCAAAGGACGGCTGGTAGAGCCCAGAAAACGGGGTGAGGTGACGATGGTGGTCTACAACAAACCCCGGGGCGTCCTGGTGACCAAAAAGGATGACCGGGGACGCACGACCATCTACCATAAACTACCCGGAAAATTCCGTCACTTCATCCCGGTGGGCCGGCTGGACTATGCCAGCGAGGGGCTGCTGCTGCTGACCGACAACCCGGAGGTCG
>JALWZI010000023.1 GCA_027002755.1 Campylobacteraceae bacterium
AGGATATGAAGAGCGGTGTTGCCGCTTTCCTCCAGGCGATGAAAGAGGCGGAGACCTTCGACGGAACCCTCTCTCTGCTGCTGACCTCCGACGAGGAGGGGGAAGCAAAATACGGTACCCGGATCGTGCTGGAGCATCTGAAGAAGATCGGCCGGCTCCCCGACTATGCCGTCGTGGCGGAACCGACCTGCGAAGAGCGTTTCGGTGACGCCGTCAAGATAGGCCGGCGGGGATCCATCAACGGCGTGATCGAGGTTTTCGGACGGCAGGGACATGCGGCCTATCCGGAAAAGTCGGACAATCCGATCCATCGGATCGCTCCGATCCTGCCGCAGATTGCGGGAGTGGACCTGGACAGCGGTGACGAGCACTTTGCCCCCAGCAAACTGGTCATCACCGATATCCGCGCCGGGATGGAGGTGACCAACGTTACCCCCGGCACGCTCAAGCTGATGTTCAACGTCCGCAACTCCACAGCGACAAGCCTTGAAGATGTGGAACGCTTCATCCGGGAGCGCTTTGCAGGACTGGAGTATGAGCTCAAACTCTCCCAGAGTGCCAAACCCTTCGTCACCGATCCCGATACCCGTATCGTGCGGCTCCTGGACCGGTCGATCCAGGCCGTCACGGGGCTCATCCCCAAACACTCCACCGCCGGCGGCACCAGTGACGCCCGCTTTTTCGGGGAGTATGGGATCAAGGTGGTAGAGTTCGGTGTGCGAAACGACACGATCCACGCCCCCAATGAGCGGGTCGCTGTCGAAGAGGTGGAGGGGCTCTACCGGGTCTTCCGCGATCTGATCGAGAGGTTCTGATGGAGCTTTGGCATCTGGTGGCGCTGAGCTTTGTCGCGGAAATCGTGGAGACAAGCTGGCAGTACGCCCCTTCGATGCAGGGGGTGATGGAAAAAGTCTGGCGGCTCTACCGCCGCTCGGTCTTCCGGTTTCTGGCCGGGCATACCGGCTACCTCTATATCCTCTGGCTCTCCCTGCGCTACGATCTGCTCAACTGGCCCATCATCGTCGCCATCGCCCTCAAGACCCTGGATATCTTCACCAAGATCGAAATGGTCCGCAAGATCTACGTCCGGCGGGAGACCGATCCGGTGACGGAGGAGATGCTCGGAATGCGGATGCCCCCCTGGCTCTGGCTTATCGGGCCGCTCACCTACCCCTGGCTGGTCTGGCTGGCCCTGACCCATACGTCTGTTTGACATTTAAAGTCAAAAAGCATTATAATGGCGTCACTACAAACGTGCTTCGCAGGATACCGTAAGGTTCCGACGTGATGCTTTCACCCCTGCACTATTTTTACCAATCTTCATAATCGACGAGGACTCATGGAAGAGAATCGACAAAAAAACGGCCACAACAACGGCAAAAAACAACATCAACGCACCCACACACCGGTCGAAGGGTACAAGATCGAAGACCTCCAGACCAAACCCCTGGACGAACTCATCGAGATCGCCCGCAAGCTCAAGGTGGAAAACCCCAACGAATACCAGCGCAAAGATCTGATCTTCGAGATCCTCAAGGCCCAGGTGAGCCAGGGAGGGTATATCCTCTTTACGGGGATCCTGGAGATCATGAACGACGGCTACGGTTTCCTCCGCTCCATCGACGGCAACTTCGCCAACTCCTCCAACGACACCTACGTCAGTTCCACCCAGATCAAGCGTTTCGCCCTGCGTAACGGCGACATCGTCACCGGCCAGGTCCGCGCCCCCAAGGAGCAGGAGAAGTATTACGCCCTGCTCAAGATCGAGGCGATCAACTATCTCCCTCCCGAAGAGTCCAAAAAACGCCCCCTCTTCGACAACCTGACGCCGCTCTATCCCCAGGAGAAGCTCAAGCTTGAATACCATCCCATGAAGCTCACCGGCCGGGTGATCGATCTCTTCTCCCCCATCGGCAAGGGACAGCGGGCTCTCATCGTGGCCCCGCCCCGGACCGGTAAGACCGAGCTGCTCAAAGAGGTGGCCCACGGCATCACCCACAACAACCCCGAAGCGGCCCTGATGGTGCTCCTGGTGGATGAGCGTCCCGAAGAGGTCACCGATATGCAGCGCAGCGTCAAAGGCGAAGTCTACGCTTCCACCTTTGACCTGCCGGCCCAGAACCATGTCCGCACCGCCGAGATGGTGATCGAGCGGGCCAAGCGCCGGGTGGAGCTGGGGCAGGATGTGATCATCCTTCTCGACTCCATCACCCGTCTGGCAAGGGCCTACAACACCGTCACCCCCAGCTCCGGCAAGGTCCTCTCCGGCGGGGTTGACGCCAACGCCCTGCACAAGCCCAAGCGCTTCTTCGGTGCGGCACGAAATATCGAGAACGGCGGCTCCCTCACCATCATCGCCACGGCGCTCATCGAGACCGGCAGCCGGATGGATGAGGTGATCTTCGAAGAGTTCAAAGGGACCGGAAACGCCGAAGTGGTCCTCAGCCGCCACGTCGCCGACCGCCGCATCTACCCCGCCATCGACGTCACCAAATCCGGCACCCGCAAAGAAGAGCTGCTGACCGACCCCGAAACCCTTCAGAAAGTCTGGGCCATCCGTAACGCCATGCAGAACATGGA
>JALWZI010000024.1 GCA_027002755.1 Campylobacteraceae bacterium
ATCGACCCTTTGGCGATCTCCAGAAATCTGAGATTTTCATTGAGTGACTCTTTTTCCATCCCTTCAGCGATATTGCTACCAATCGACAAAGCGCTTCTGGTGATCTGATCTTTGAAAGAAAAATCACAACTCTCTTTGAAATGCCGATAAATCTCCACACTCAAACGGCAAGCCCGTTTCCAGACATCAAGCTTCTCACACTTCATCTACCCACTACCCTCTACACACTACCCACTCTTCTGTGCCACAAAAAGCGTACTGATCCCCATCGAAAAGGGTTTGACATACTTGATCTCGAAGCCACTCTCTTGCAGCTCCCGGTTCAACATCTCCGTAGTCAGGAACTCTTCAATGGAGTCGGGGAGGTATTTGTAGGCGGCGTAGTTTTTGCTCACCAGGCCGCCGACGGCGGGGAGGATCTTTTTCATATAGAGGTCCACCAGGGGGGCGGTGAGGCCCTTTTTCTCCTGCTTGGTGAACTCCAGGATCACCACGATGCCGCCCGGTTTGAGAGCCCGGTGAAATTCGGCCAGGGCTTCAGGGCGGTCGACGACGTTGCGGATACCGTAGCTGATGGAGATGATCTCGGTGCTTTCATCTTCGAGAGGCAGCTCCTGGGCTTTCCCTTCGATGAACTCGGCGAAATCGACCTTTTTGCGGGCCACTTCCAGCATCCCCACCGAGGGGTCGATGCCGACGAAGTTTTCCACCTCGACACCCTTCTCCCGGGCGCGGTCCCGCCAGTGCAGGAGCAGATCTCCCGTCCCGGTGGCCACGTCGGTGATCCGCTCGACCCGGTTTTTGCCCAGGATCTCGTAGGCCTTGTCGCACCCCTTTTTGCGCCACTGCACATCGATCCCGAAACTGAGCACCCGGTTGGCCAGGTCGTAGGTTCCGGCGATCTCGTCGAACATATTGACGATCTTTTCCTGTTTTTCCTTCCTATCCAAAACGACTCCAGATCATGAGATCCACACCGATCGTGCGTTGATGCAGATACTCCAGTTTTTGATCGACATTATAGGATAAGGGATGGGAGCTGAGCTTAGGGGTCTGATAGAGTAGGAACCAGTCGATCCGATCGGTCAGGGCCTCCAGCATTCCCTGCCCTCCCTCCACCAGGAGAAAAGAGGGGTGCTCAAAGAGCGGCTCCAGATTGTCGGTGATCCGCACCCGGCGTTCGGGAACATCGAAAAGCGGGATCTCCCGGTCAAAGTCGCTTTCTCGGGAATAGATGGTCACGTCGGGAGCGGGAGCGCCGGTGAAGCGGCAGTCGAGCCTGGGCCGGTCCGCTCGCACCGTCCCGCCGCCTATGATCAGCTCATCTGCCGCCTCCCGGAGCCGGTGGACATGCTTCAACGATTCGGGAGAGCTCAGATATCCCCCGCCGATGCGTCCGTTGGCCGTCTGGGCCAGCTTGAAGAGGACAAAGGCCCGCTCCTGCCAGATTTTGAAGGGCTCCAGCAGCGCCCCCGCCTCCGGTGCGCAGATACCGGTCTCCACCTCGATACTGTGATCGGCCAGGATTTCGATCCCCCCGCTGTGCTCCGCCACGGGATCCGTCGCGGCGATCACCACCCGGTGGAGAGGAAACTGCGAAAGAAGCCAGGCGCACGATGGCGTCGCCCCCCGATGGGCGCAGGGCTCCAGGGTCACGTAGAGGGTCACCCCCCGAAAGAGCTCCCGCGGCACGGTCTGCAGAAAATCATGAACGGCATCGGCATCGGCGGGATCCACCGCCGCCCGACGCCCCTCCATCGCTTCGTAGGCCGCCAGCATCGCCCGCACCTCCGCGTGGGACTCCCCTGCCCTTTGGTGAGCCTCCACCGCCAGAAGCCTCCCCTCCTTGACCACGGTACATCCTACCGCCGGATTGGGGTAGGTGAGCCCCTGGTATCGCCAGGCCTCCCGCAGGGCCAGCTCCATAAAAAAGCGATCGTCAATCCACATCCACCAGCTCCTTCAGTCGTCTTGCATCCCTCACGGCATTACCCTCGAAATCGTTGTTGAAATAGACGAAAACGGGGCGGTGATGGGCCTGTTCCCGGCGGATCCTCTCCGCCCAGAGCTGCAAAGTGGCATCGTCGTAGCTGCCGCCGTAGTGGCCGTCGGGACCGTGAAGACGCAGATAGACAAAATCGGCGGTAGAGACGTCGGGGGTCTCTTTCCGGCCGTAGTCGTGCCAGCAGAGCGCCACGCCGTGGCGGCGCAGCAGATCGTAGATCGCCTCCTCGTACCAGCTGGCATGGCGAAACTCGATGACGAAGCGCCAGCCGCCGCCGTGGGGGAGCTGGGCCAGAAACTCCCCCAGCAGCGCCGTATCGGCATGCAGGGAGGGGGGCAGTTGGAAAAGGACGGCGGCCAGTTTCGGTTTGATCGGTTTGAGAAGATGGAGAAATCGCAGGAGCTCTTCACGGGTCTCTTTGAGTTTTTTGTAGTGGGTGATGCCGCGGGGAGCCTTGAAGGCGAAGAGGAAGTGCTCCGGAGATTTTTCATCCCAGTGTTCAATGGTTTTGGCTTTGGGCAGGTGGTAGAAAGTACTGTTCATCTCCACCGTATCGAAGGCCTGC
>JALWZI010000025.1 GCA_027002755.1 Campylobacteraceae bacterium
TCGTCCCCTGGTTGACCGCCGATCAGAAGGCATCGGTCAGCTTCACCCCCTGGCAGGATCTGGAGGGATGTATCGTCCCCAACGGACTGCATTTCGTCCGCTGCCACGGCGGGGTGGTCGACATCAATCCCAAAGAGTGGCGCCTGATGATCCACGGACTGGTGGAGCGTCCCGTCATTCTGACGCTGGAGGACCTCAAGCGCTATCCTAGCGTGACGAAGAAGTATTTCTTCTCCTGCCCCGCCAACAGCGCCATGGAGGCGAGAGGTCCCGGCCTCAACTCCCTCCAGGTGACCCACGGGATGCTGTCCGCTTCCGAATACACCGGTGTAGAACTCAAGACAATCCTCGAGGATATCGGTCTCAAGAAAGAGGCGAAGTGGATGTTCTCCGAAGGATCCGATCCCGCCAGTGTGGGACGCTCCGTTCCCATCGAGAAGGTCCTGGACGACGCGATGCTGGTCTACGCTATGAACGGCGAGGCTCTGCGTCCCGAGAACGGCTATCCCGTTCGTCTGCTCCTGCCCGGCTGGGAAGGGGTCCTGCAGACCAAATGGCTGCGTCGCCTGAAATTCGACGACAAAGCCTGGTGGGTTCGCGAAGAGACCACCAAATATACCGAGCTGCTCCCCGATGGACATGCCAAGATGTTCAACTGGGTCTTCGAGTCGGATTCCGTGATCACCTCTCCCTGCCCTGAACGGGGCTGGGAAGGTCGCAAACCCGGTCCCACCAAGATCTCCGGGATCGCCTGGAGCGGTCGCGGCAAGATCTCCCATGTGGATGTCACCCTCGACGGGGGCAAAACCTGGCATGAGGCGAAGATCACCAGCGAGGTGCTGCCCAAGATGATCACCCGATTCGAGTTCTACTTCGACTGGGACGGCAAACCGCTGCTGATCGGCAGCCGCTCGACCGACGAGACCGGCTATACCCAGCCGACGGAGCAGGAGATCCTCGATGCCAAAGGCACCGAGTTCATCTATCACAGAAATGCGATCCAGATGTGGGAAGTCAAAGCAAACGGGGAGGTGAACAATGTCCAAATTCGTCGTGCGTAATCTGACGCTCGCTTTCGGAGCATTGGCATTGAGCGCCTCTGCCGTCTGTGCCGGAGAAACCATGGCCAAAAAGGCCCACTATACTCCGGCCGATCCGAACCACTACCCCTATCACGGGATCGTGACGGATAAACAGGGCCGCAAGATCAATGTGGACGGATCGATCGTCCGTGAGACGGCGGTCGTCCATCTGAAAAAAGGGCAGCTGAAGCTGGGCAAACCGGCCAGTGCCGAAGAGATCGCCGGCTGGAATGTGGATGTCCGGCCCGACGGCAAAGGGCTGCCCCCCGGGAAGATGACGGTGGAAGAGGGGGCCGAAGTCTTCGCCAACAACTGTGCCATGTGTCACGGTGACTTTGGTGAAGGGGTCGGCAAAAACCCTGTCCTCGTCGGAGGAAAAGGAACACTGACCCATCAGGCGAAGACCGGTGGTGACGAAGGTCCGGAGAAGACCCTGGGGAGCTACGCCCCCTACATCCAGCCCTTCTTCTGGTACATCAAGATGGCGATGCCGCTGCCGACGCCCAAGAAGCTCACCAACGATGAGGTTTACGGGATCATCGGTTATCTGCTGCAGCTCAACGAGATCCAGGTGGACGGGAAGGACATCGAGGATGACACCGTCATCGATGCGGCGTTCCTGAAAAAAGTGCATCTGCCCAATGAGAAGGGTTTCGAATACAACGATCTGCGTCACCCCTATTCCCACGGGAAGCGGTGTATGAAAGATTGTGTCGATATGAAAAAGATGAAAGTGATGCATATCGCCATCGACGCGACCGAGAGCATTACACCGCCGGTCAAGGTACCTCGCTACAACTGTGGCAAGCCGATCATGAACGGTGAAGGCTTCGCTGCGATCGAGGCCCCGCTGCCGGCCCCAAAGGGAGGCGGCGGTGACGCGGCGGCAGCCTCCGCCTACAAAAGCAGCTGTGCCGGATGCCACGACAGTGGTGCGGCCAGTGCCCCCGTCATTGGACACAAAGACGAGTGGGCCGCCCGCATCAAGCAGGGTGAAAAAACTCTTTATGAGCATGCGATCAAAGGATTCAACGGCATGCCTCCCAAGGGAGGCAACATGAGCCTGTCTGACGATCAGGTCAAAGCGATCGTCGACTACATGGTCAACAAAAGCAAATAAGGAGTAGAAAATGCAGGGAATGAAACTGTGGATAGCGGCTTCGGCGGTGGTCGGACTGTTGAGTGTGAGTGCCTCGGCCGGCAATGCGGACCTGGTCAAGCAGGGTGAGAAGATCTTCAATACCAAGAAGATCGGTAACTGCCTGGCCTGTCACGATGCCAACGGCAAGAACATCGACAATCCCGGAAACCTGGGCCCCAAATTGCAGGGACTCTCTGCATGGCCGGAGCAGGCATTGTACGACAAAGTGTATGACCCTTACACGACCAATCCCATTTCGGCGATGCCTCCTTTCGGGAAAAACGGCGTGCTGAGCGACGCGCAGATCAAAGCGGTTGTCGCCTACCTCAAGACGATCAAATAAATTCAACACAAAGGAAGCAATGATGGAAAGAAGAAAATTTTTGGGTATGGGTGCAGGAATGGTAGCGGTGCTGGCGGCACCTTCGATGCTGATGGCGACCAACTATCGGGAAAAACTCCCCGAAGTCTGGAAGATCAAAAATGATGAAAAGGCCAAAGGTGAAGATATGGCGGGCGTCAATGCCGCCATCAAAGCGATCTTCGGCTCCGACAAGGTCGAAGAAGGAAAGGTCAAGCTGAAAGCTCCCGATATCGCCGAGAACGGAGCGGTGGTCCCCGTGAGCTTCAAAGCGGAAGGCGCGAAAAAGATCGCTCTGATGCAGACGGCTGACCCCGAGGCGGTCGTGGCTATTTTCGATGTCCCTGAGCGTGGGATTCCCGACTATTCTGTCCGGATCAAGATGCAGCAGACCGGTCACGTCGTTGTCGTGGCGGAGATCGACGGCAAACTCTACAAAGCGGAAAAAGTCGTCAAGGTTACCGTCGGTGGTTGCGGCGGCTGATGCCCCCGATCTCCGGAATCGATTCATAAGTCTATAGTTAAAAAAAACAGAAAAAGAACAGAAAGGAAAGAATACGATGAGAATCAAAGCGAAAGCAAAAGGCGACAAAACCGAAGTCAAGGTCATGATGAAGCATCCCATGCTCAGCTATCGTGAAGCGAAGAAGAAGGGCAAAGAGGCCAACTTCATCGTCTACGTCACCGCAAAAAACGAGGGAGCGGTCGTCTACGAAGTCTCTACCAGCCAGTTCCTCTCCAAGAACCCCTACATGAAGTTCTACTTCAAAGGCGGTAAAAAAGGAGAAGAGGTGGAGATCACCTGGGTGGACCTCAAGGGCAAGACCAAAACAGGAAAAGCGAAGATCAAGTAAACGACCCCCTCGGGTCTATCGTCCTCACAAAAGGAGAAGAGATGATTGGAAAAATTGTGAAAACGTCGGTGGCGGTATTGATGGGTGCGTCGGTGGCATACGCCGGGACATTCAATACCCAGGCGGAGAAGGATCGGCAGGCGTTGGTGAAGTATATGGAAAAGAAATTTTCCGATCCTGCAAAAAACAAGCAGTTTTTCCCCTATGCTTCGGCAGAAGACTTCAAGAGTCTGAGAAAAGGAGTCAAGTTCGAAGAGTTCCGCCTGGGATCCTATGCTTACGACAAGCAGGGAAGATCCCAGTACGAGGAGATCAATGAGATGCCTCCCTATGAGGATGCCATTGATGCCGGTGAGGAACTCTACAACAAGACCAAAGGGATCAAACAGTGCTTCCCCGATCCTGCCATTGCCGGAGAGTATCCCAAATTCGACGAGAAGAAGGGACAGGTGGTGACTCTGAGTGTCGCTATCAACGATTGCCTCAAAGCCAACGGACAGAAGCCCTGGAAACTGACCAAAGGCAAACTGGCCGATCTGGAAGCCTACTTCGCCCATATGAGCAAAGAGGCCGGGAAAAAGGTCAACATCACCATCCCCTCCAAAGCGGCGGCGGCAGCCTATGAGCGCGGAAAGAAGAACTACTACTCCCAGCGGGGGTATCTGAAGCTCTCCTGCGCCACCTGTCACGTCCAGGGGGCCGGTAACCGTGTTCGTCGTGAAGTACTCTCTCCTCTGTTGGGACATACGACCCACTTCCCCGTCTACCGCCTCAAGTGGCAGGGGCTGGGAACGCTGGAGCGCCGGATCAAAGGGTGTGAGAAGAACCAGGGAGAGAATCCCCACAAGCCCGGCAGTCAGTGGATGAGCGAAATGCTCTACTTCATGGCCTACATGTCCAACGGTTTGCCCGTCGACGGGCCGGATATCCGAAGATAAGGAGGGCAGGATGAAAACAATCAACAGACTCGTCACGATCCTGGGACTGGGCGCTGCCCTCTCGATCGCTGCAGCGGCCGAAGAGGTAACCCCGATGGTCGAAGAAGCGGCCAAACTCGACGTCAAAAAGGTCTGCGACGTCAAAGCCAACGGACTGGAAAAAGTCCTGGCCGTCGCCGAGAAATACAATCCCGAAGCGATCAAGCTCGGGGTCGAATTCAAGCGGCTCGGTATCCGCAACAGCGTCTACATCAAAGGGCTCAAAGAGGCGATCAAAGCCAAAAAACCCGAAGTGACCCTGCACTACAAGAGCAAAGGCAAAGAGAAGAAGAAGACCTTCAAGACCGATTATGCGGCCTGGAGAGCCTGTACCTTCGCTGTCCGCTCTCTGCAGCAGGTCAAAGAGGCGCAGAAGGATTATCATCTGGCCATCCCCGGAGACGGGTACAAGTTTTAAGCTTTTTGCGTACAATAGGTGTACGCATCAAGTCCCATCCATGTAGGGTGGGCTATGCCCACCCGAAATCCATAGATGGAACGGTGGGTATTTCCCACGCTATTGACTGTGAAATAACGAACAAAGGAAAACAATGAGTCAAATGAACCGACGTGAATTCGTCTACATGATGGCGGTACTGGGGTCGGCACCGCTTTTTGCCAATTCCCATACACGGATCGTTCCCAAAGGTGATCTGAAGGACTACTACAAGCTCAAACCCTTCGGAAACGCCAGGATCCTTCACATGACCGATCCCCATGCCCAGCTGGTCCCCGTCTATTTCCGGGAACCCAGTGTCAACCTGGGCGTCGGTGAGAACTTCGGCAAGCCTCCCCATATCGTCGGTGAGCATTTCATGAAGTATTACGGCATCGAAGGGGACAAACGTCTCGAATACGCCATGACCTGCCTCCGCTTCAACGAGCATGCCAAAAAGATGGGTCGTGTCGGCGGCTACGCCCACCTCAAAACCGTCGTGGATTTCCTCCGGGAAAGCTTCGGCAAAGAGAAGACCCTGCTGCTCGACGGCGGTGACACCTGGCAGGGGAGCTGGACGGCCCTCCAGACCCGCGGCAAGGACATGGTCGGTGCTCAGAACCTGTTGGGGGTCGATGTCATGGTCGGCCACTGGGAGTTCACCTATACCGAAAAAGAGATCCTCGAGAACATCAAGGAGCTCAAAGCCGAGTTCATCGCCCAGAACGTCAAGGTCAAAGAGGACTCCATCATGGAGGAGAAGTACACGCCCTACGACGAGGACAGCGGTCTGGCTTTCAAGCCCTACACCGTCAAAAAACTGGGGAACGCGCGGGTAGCGATCATCGGACAGGCCTTCCCCTATACCACCATTGCCAACCCCAAGCGCTTCATCCCCGACCTGACTTTCGGTATCGATGCCGACAGCATGCAGGAGTTCGTGGACCTGGTCCGCAAAAAAGAGAAGCCCGATGCGGTCATCGTCCTCTCCCACAACGGATATGACGTGGACAAAAAGATGGCCCAGGTGGTCAACGGCATCGACTTTATCATGGGCGGTCATACCCACGACGGTGTTCCCGAAGCCTACCCGGTCAAGAACAAAGGCGGTGTGACCTACGTCTGCAACGCCGGTTCCAACGCCAAGTTCCTCAACGTCCTGGACCTGGATATCCAGAACGGCAAGATCAAGGACTTCAAGTTTACGCTGCTGCCGATCTTCTCCGACCTGGTTCCCGAAGATCCCACGATGAAAAAGTACATCGACGAGGTGCGCAAGCCCTATCTCAAAGAGCTGAACCGGGTGATTGCTACTACCGATGTCACCCTTTTCCGCCGCGGAAACTTCAACGGCAGCTGGGACCAGATCATCTGTGACGCTCTGCGGGAGGTCAAGGGAGCCGATATCTCCTTCTCTCCCGGTTTCCGCTGGGGAACCAGCGTCATTCCCGGTCAGGAGATCACCTTCGACGATCTGGCGACAGAGACGGCGATGACCTACCCCGAGACCTATGTGCGGGAGATGGACGGCAAGACCGTCAAGATGATCCTGGAAGATGTGGCCGACAATCTCTTCAACCCCGATCCCTTCTATCAGCAGGGAGGCGATATGGTGCGGACCGGTGGACTCGCCTACCGCTTCGACCCTCTGGCCAAAGCGGGCAACCGCTGCAGCAACATCACGTTGACCAACGGCAAACCCCTGGAGCCCAACAAGAAATACAAGGTTGCCGGATGGGCGACCGTCAACTCCAAAGCGCCTGGTGAACCGATCTGGGAAACCGTCGAGACCTACCTCAAGGCCCACAAGCACATCAAGCAGCTCAAGGTGGACACGCCCGAGCTGGTGAATGTCAAGGGCAACCCCGGCATCTCCTACAAGTGCAACTGAGTCTGAGACGTTTCGGCCCGGACGAAGGTCCGGACCGGTGTTTCGTTTTGAGTCAGGCAGGATTGAAAACGGAACACGGAAAGATCCGAAAATGAATCGAAAAAACCTCTTCACCTCCCCTGTGCTTCTCCTCCTTCTCACCGTTTCACTTTTCGGTGATTACAAAGAGGGCGAGAGGCTCTTTGCGTCCCAATGTTCCTCCTGTCACAGTGGATACATTCCTGAACGACAGCTTAAAGAGAACTTTTTCAAAGCGAAGAACCGACTACTGAATCTCAAGGCTCCCACGGTCAATATGCTGGTCTACGGTATCATGCGGGGTCCCAAAAAGATCGGGGATCCCGAGGACCCCGAGATGCGCCGGATCGAGATCGAAGAGTTCCTGAGGGAATACCTGGAGCATCCGGAGGAGAGGCAGACGCTGTTGAGCCCCGAGATCAACCGCTATTTTGACACGACGCACCCGCTCATCAGGCTCGACGATGACGCCCTGGCAAATTTGGCGCAGTATCTGATGCACTACTCGGGCGATCGGCACGGCCGGACCAAACCGCTCAAACGACATTATGACGGGAGTTTTGACCTCAAGAGACTCCAGGCGGAGGCGAAACGGAGCGGAAAGATTCTGATTGTCGAAGCCAGCTCTCCTACCTGTCACTATTGCAAAAAGATGGATCGGGAAGTTCTGAGCGATCCCGAGATCCGCAGGATGCTCCGGAAGGATTTCATCCTCGCCGAGGTGAACGTCCGGACGACCCGACTCCCTAGGAAGCTGGCAAAGGCCTACCAACACATCACTCCCAGCTTCTTTTTCCTGTCACCGGGCGGAGAACTCCTGAGCAGCTATCCCGGCAGCTGGACCCAAAGCGATTTCGCATCGATACTGCGGGAAAACCTGCGCAAAGCCTCCCGGGACTGATGCTTCGTAAAGTAACAGCCTTTTCCCCTTTACTTTGAAATAATCTCCATTAATACGTCCATTACCCAAACTAGGTTATTCTACCTCCATAGTGAGTATTCGCATCACTGTAAAACTTTAAAAAGGGGAAGACAATGTCTTTGATGAAAGCACCTGAAAACACCCCGGTCTGGACCAATGAGGACAACTGCAAAGCCTGCGATATCTGTGTCGCAGTCTGCCCGGCCGGTGTCCTGGCGATGCGTCCCGACCCGCACTCCGTTCTGGGGGCGATGATCACCGTGATCGCGCCGGAAGCCTGTATCGGCTGCAACGAGTGCGAGTTGAGCTGTCCCGATTTCGCCATCTATGTCGCGGACAAAAAAGAGTACAAATTCGCCAAACTGAGCGATCAGGCCAAAGAGCGGGCGAAGAAGATCGCCGAAAACAACTATATGGTGCTGGGTGCCTAAAAAGGAGAATCGATGAGTAAACGAGAAGTGATTTCTAGCGGAAACGATCTGGCGGCAAAAGCCGCCGTCGATGCCGGATGCAAATTTTTCGGGGGCTATCCCATCACCCCCTCCAGTGAGGTGATGCACACGATCTCCGATCTGCTCCCCAAAGTGGGCGGAGCCTGTGTGCAGATGGAGGACGAAATCGCCGGGATCTGCTCCGCGATCGGCGCTTCCATGAGCGGTGTGCGGGCCATGACCGCCACCTCCGGTCCCGGGATCAGCCTCAAGGCCGAGAATATCGGTCTGGCCCAGATCGCCGAGGTACCGCTGGTGATCGTCAACGTCATGCGGGGTGGTCCTTCGACCGGTCTGCCCACCCGGGTTCAGCAGGGGGACATACTCCAGGCAAAGAGCCCGACCCACGGCGATGTGAAGACCATCGTTCTCTGCCCCGGTACTTTGGCAGAGTGCTATACCGAAACGGTCCGGGCCTTCAATCTGGCCGACCGCTTCATGCAGCC
>JALWZI010000026.1 GCA_027002755.1 Campylobacteraceae bacterium
CTCCTGGGCCCGGGTCAGTTCGGTCTGGAGGGTGAGGCGGTACCACATGAGCATGATGACCGTCAGCAGCAGAAAGGTGATGAGGGTAAAAAAGAGAATGATACGCTGCTGGATGGTCATGGTACGCTTATCCCCCTTTCATCCAGGAATCCTTCCTTTTAGAGAAGGTAGTCCTGCAGAGCCTTGGGATCAAGGCTGCCTCCGTTCTTTTGCAACTCCCGGATCGCCAGGGCGGCGGCCCGGGCGGCGGCAATGGTGGTGAAGTAGGCCACATGGTTGGCCAGGACCGACTGGCGGATCTGCCGTGCGTCGGCCTTGGCAGCTTTGTTGTCGGAGGTATTGACCGCCAAGGCGATCTCCTCGTTGCGGATCATATCGTCCACATTGGGGCGCCCTTCGCTGATCTTGAGCACCTTGGTGCTCGGCACTCCGGCGGCCTCCAGCGCGGCGTGGGTTCCGGCAGTGGCGACGATCTCGAAGCCCAGCTCCGTAAACATCCGTCCGATCTCTCCGGCATGGGGTTTGTCGATCTCTGTAAGGGAGAGGAAGACCTTGCCCCCAAGGGGAATGAGGTTCTTGGAGGCGAACTGGCTCTTGGCAAAGCTCATGCCGAAGTTGTCGCTGATCCCCATCACCTCGCCGGTCGATTTCATTTCGGGCCCGAGGATCAGGTCGGAGCCGGGAAGTTTGTTGAAGGGGAAGACTGCCTCTTTGACGGCGATGTGGTTCTTGAGATTTGGTTCCATAGGGACGGTGTCGTAGTTGACCACCTTGAAGGTGTCGTAGTACTCCAGGGCCTCCCGCAGGTCGCCGCGGACCATGACACGGGTGGCAACCTTGGCCAGGGGGACGCCGGTGGCTTTGGAGACGAAGGGGACGGTCCGGGAGGCACGGGGGTTGACCTCGATGAGGTAGATCTCGCCTCGGTGGATGGCGTACTGGATGTTAAGCAGCCCCACGACCCCCAGCCCCAGGGCGATCTCCATGGTCTGGCGCTTGACCTGGGCCAGAAGCTCGGGATCGACGGAGACGGGGGGGAGGGAGCAGGCACTGTCGCCCGAGTGGATCCCCGCCTCTTCGATGTGCTGCATCACCGAACCGATGTAAACCTCTTTGCCGTCGCTGATGGCATCCACATCCAGCTCCACGGCGTTGTCGAGGAACTTGTCGATAAGCACCGGAGAGTCGTTGGAGACCTGGACCGCCTCGTCCATATACTCCCGCAGTTCGGCATCGTTGTAGACGGTGCGCATGGCCCGGCCCCCCAGGACGAAGCTGGGGCGCACCAGCACCGGATAGCCGATGCGGTTGGCGATGGCGATGGCCTCCTCCTTGGCGAAGGCGGTGCCGTTGTCGGGCTGTTTGAGGCCGAGCTTTTCAATGAATGCGCTGAACTTCTCCCGGTCCTCGGCCAGGTCGATGACCCGGGCGGGGGTGCCGATGATCCTGGCGCCGATGGCGGTGAGGTTTTTGGCCAGCTTCAGGGGGGTCTGACCACCGAAGTGGACGATGACCCCGTCGGGCTCTTCGGTCTCGATGACGTTGCGGACATGCTCGAAGTCGATGGGTTCGAAATAGAGAACGTCACTGGTATCGTAATCGGTGGAGACCGTTTCGGGGTTGCAGTTGTACATCAGGGAGTCGATCTGCATATCCTTCAAAGCAAAAGCGGCATGGACACAGCAGTAGTCGAACTCGATCCCCTGGCCGATCCGGTTGGGACCGCCGCCGATGACCAGGACCTTCTTTTTCCCCGTCTCAGCCCGGCGTCCCGCGTTGGAAAGAGGGGTGATGTTGGTCGTCGAGTAGAGGTAGGGGGTGAGCGCTTCGAACTCGGCGGCACAGGTATCGACTTCGTTGTACTGATGCTCGATCCCCAGCTTTTTCCGGGCGGTGTAGATGTCGTTTTCGCTGAGGTTGAGTCCTTCCCGACGGTTGAGGACCGCGGCGATCATGGCGTCGCTGAACCCTTCGCTCTTGAGACGGCGAAGCTGCTCGGCATCGTGGAGGGTCTCCAGGCTGATGGCGGCTTCGGAGGCGGCCAGCTCCTCGAACTGATAGAGGAACCAGGGATCGATCCGGCAGAGCTCATGGACCTCTTCGACGCTCATACCGCGGCGCAAGGCCTCGAAGACGTAGCGGATCCGGTCGGCGTTGGGGCGTCGGATCTCCCGCCGCAGGGTCTCCTCGTCGCAGTCGAGGGGATCGAAGCCGATCAGCCCCGTCTCCAGGGAGACCAGTGCCTTCTGGAAGGACTCTTTGAAGGTGCGGCCGATGCTCATCACCTCACCGACGGACTTCATGGCGGTGGTGAGGGTGCTGTCGGCCATGGGGAACTTCTCGAAGGTGAAACGGGGGATCTTGGTGACGATGTAATCGATGACCGGCTCGAAGCTGGCGGGGGTACCGGTGATGTCGTTGGTGATCTCATCAAGGGTGTAGCCTACGGCCAGGAGGGTGGCGACCTTGGCGATGGGGTAGCCGGTGGCCTTGGAGGCCAGCGCCGAGGAGCGGGAGACGCGGGGGTTCATCTCGATGACGATCATGCGGCCGGTCTCGG
>JALWZI010000027.1 GCA_027002755.1 Campylobacteraceae bacterium
ATCTGAGCCACTTCGGCAGCCTGATCGGCGAAGATGACATCGAAGAGCCAGCCAAAGAGCAGGGTCCCCGTCACCACCGCGAACAGATAGATTAGCAATGAGCGTCGCCCCAGAATTTTGAGCACCACCGACATGGTTACGGTACTGGTGGCCGGTCCCGCCGTCAGGAAGACAAAAACCGCCCCCGGCGTGAACCCGGCTCCCAGCAGCGCGACGCCAAGCGGGATCGATGAGGTGGCGCAGATATAGAGCGGCGCGGCGATGAGGAGGACCAGCAGATAGTTGAGCCAGAGAGAGCTTCCCAGGTAACCGCTCAGCTCCGCCGGCATGAAGGTCACCAGCAGAGCCCCCAGCCCGATCCCGATGAGCAGCGCTTTGGCGAAGTCACCGAAGATCCTGTAGACCGACTCCTCCCAGAGACGTATCAGAAATCCGCTCTCTCCCGAAGCCGCTTCCGTGCTGCAGCAAGTCCCGCCGCTGCAGCTGCCGGTCGCGGTCTCCGGTTCCGGCTGCAGTTTCAATACCGTGCTGCCGGTGGGGGCTGCAAAAGAGAGGGGGGAATCGGGAGCGGCAGCCTTTGTTTTATTGACCACGGAAGCGGATGACAAAGAGCTTGTCTCTTCCTCCCGGTCGAACATCAGACTCAAAACTCCGGCGATGATCGCGATCAGAGTCGAGGTAATTACCCGATAGAGGGTAAAGAACCACCCCAGCACCCCGTACGTGGCGATGATCGAATCGATGCCGGTAATGGGGGTGGCGATGAGAAACCCGAGGGTGGAAGCCCGGGAGGCCCCGCTTTTGCGCAGTGCCGTGGCGAAGGGGATCACCGAGCAGGAGCAGAGCGGCAGCGGAATTCCCAGAAGGATCGCCCGAAAGAGGGATCCGAGACTCCGCCCTCCCATCTGACGCCGGATCCACTCCTCGGGGACCAGCAGTTTCATCAACCCCGCCAGAAAGATTCCCAATAGGATATAGGGGGCGATACTTCCCAGGAGTTGCCAAAAGTTCCCGAGATAGTCCAGAATGATCGTTTTCATAATGTTTCCTAATAATGATAGTCGTTATCATTATAATAACGCTTTTTCCTTCTTCGATTCTTAAAAGCCCGTTCGCAACAGGCTGCATAACGGCCACTCTGTAGATCGGCTTGGGATATATAAGGATAAGCGGTCAGGGAAAATGGAACTCAGCTCTCTTTAAGACCGAGGAGGATCTCCACAGCCTTCTCCGCTTTGAGACGGTAAGCACCCTTCTTTTTCTCTACAGCGGTGTCACCTTTTTTGTAAAGTTTCTTGGTCTTTTTCGTAAAGCGTTCCCGCTGTTTCTTCTTCCGGATCCCCTGTTCGGCGAGAAACTCCTCCAAGGTGATCCAGGTATCCTCCTCGGTATCCTCGGCTTCGCCGGCCTCCTCTGCGATCACCTCTTGCAGGGGCAGCGTCTCTTCAGCGGTATTCATCTGCTCGATCCGGGCCGCATAGAGGGTCTTCATCTCGGCAAATGCCTCTTTGAGCAGCTCCACTTCACTGCGCAGGGTCGACGTGATCATCTGATTGGTCTCTTTGAGGTCCCGGATCGTCTCTTTGAGCACCGCGATGGTCTCGTCCTTGGCGGCGAGCAGAGGCTGGATCTCGGGCAGCTCCCCCTCGTCTGCCGCCTTTTCGGACGGCGCTTCGCTCTCCAGAACGATGTAGATCTTTCCTCCCACGTTGCGGGAGGGGAGGATCCCCTTTTTGATCTTGGCATAGACCGCCTGACGTGAAATCCCCATTTTTTTGGCATAATCAACAGGCTTGATCAGGTTTTCCATCGACGCACCCCTCTATGCTCTTTTGGGTCAATCATAACATAGAGCGCGTCACAACCCGCTTCGTCAGAGAGAGATGCCGCCAAAGTACCGGGAGAGAAAATGTTGCGAATTTTGATCCTTCTCGTCCTGATCGCCGGGGTCATGACCTGGTGGAAACGCCCTTTCGTCTCCCGAAGCCAGCCCCCCTCCGATCCGAAGATCCTTGCCTTCGGCGACAGCCTCACCTACGGTTTCGGCACCCGGCACCCCGAAACGCAGAGCTATCCGGCACAGCTGCAACGGCTCACGGGTCAACCGGTCATCAATGCGGGCATCAACGGAGAGACGAGTGGTGAAGGGCTTCAGCGCATCGAGTCGCTGCTCCGACAGCATCACCCGGGCCTGGTGATCCTCTGCCTGGGCGGCAACGACATTCTGCAGCGACGCTCCCGACAGGAGCTCAAAGCGAATCTGCGCAGGATCATTCTGCGGGTCCGCAGCTCCGGAGCGAAGCTCCTCCTGATTGCCGTGCCCGATTTCGGTCTCCTGGGCCTCGATCCCCTGCCGCTCTACCGGGAACTCGCCCATGAATACTCCCTGCCGCTGGAAGAGGAGATCCTTCCGGAAGTGCTCTCGCAACCTTCTCTCAAAAGCGATCCCATCCATCCCAATGCCCGGGGGTATCGGCAGATGGCGGAACGCATCTACCGGAAGCTGAAAGAGGAGGGGCTGTTGCAGACGAAGCGGAACGACGCCCCCTGAGTCACATACCTGAGACTAACGCTGGGTCCCGTCCAGAACCGGTACGAAAAGGCAGGGTTCGATCGCTTCGGAGGTGATGCGACCGTTGCGTTTGTAATAGCGGGTGAGGATCTGGAGCCCACCCTCATTGACCGGGGCCAGGAGAATGCCCCCGTCTGCCAGCTGATCAAAAAGGACCTGGGGAATCTCATCCGCCGTGGCCGAAAAAAGGATTCGTTCAAAAGGAGCATACTCTTTCCATCCCCGCTGACCGTCGTCGTACCGGGTGAAGATATTGCTCATTCCTAACGCACGGAAACGTTCTCTCGCTTCCCGCAGAAGCGGTTCGATCCGTTCGATGGTAAAGACCCTCCGGACGATCCGGGCCAGGATCGCCGCCTGATAGCCGCTGCCGCAACCGATCTCCAGAACACTGTCCACCCCTTCAAGCTCCAGATGCTGCGTCATCTTGGCGACGGTCAGGGGCGAGGAGATCCACTGCTGTGCCTGCATCGGCAGGGCATCCAGGGTATAGGAGAGGTGTCGGAATCCCGGGGGGACAAAGGCTTCGCGATCCACCGAGAGGAAAGCATCCCTCACCCAGGGCTGCAGGGGAAATCTGGCGTCGATCTCCTCGACCATTTTCTTCAGATGCAGTTGTTTGACCATAGACCAATCTTCAACAGGAGACATTCCCATATTTTTTAATACGGATTTTAACCCTCTTTGGCACAAACGAGGCTTAAATCCCGGCTACAGCGGTCGAAACGAAGCGATATGAACATCTGTTCATCCACCTGGTCAGGCCATTCGGATGTAGCGTCGGATCTTTTTGACCAGGCTCAGATCCAGTTCTCCCCGGATCCGTTCCGCCAGATCCTCCAGGACCAACCCGCCGTCGGGAGAGGCGATGAGGCTGGAGCGGGCCATATCCTCCCGGGCGCTATCAGCGACCAGAACGTAGCACTGGTTCATCACTCCCAGGGCCCTTGCCAGGATCTCCAGATGACGCTTTCTCGGCAGACCCCACTGGGAAGGAAGCAGGATCACGTCGCACCCCTCCAGCCGTTTCCAGAGCTCTTTGAAGCGGAGCTCAAAGCAGATCATCAATCCGTAGCGTACTCCGTCGATCTCGAAGGGACGGATCTCCTCCAGGTCGCCGGGGATCAGATAGCGGTCCTCCTCCCCCAGCAGGAAAAGTTTGTGCTTGGCCTGGCGGTGGACCACCCGGTGATCGTGAATGACGATCGCTTCGTTGGCGTACCCCCCGGGGCGTTTCACCAGCCGGGTCAGGACCAGGATCTTCTCTCCCACCTTCTCGCAGAGGATCCGCTCCGCCGCCTCCCCGAAGGCGACCGCCGCCTCCAGATGCTCGTAGTCGTAATCAGTCAGGCAGACCTCCGGTGCCACGATGAGTTTGGAGGACTCCTCTTCCAACGCCGAAAGGATCTTCTCCAGATTGCGCCGGTAGGGAACCTGGTTCTCCAACTGAAGCAAGGTACATTGCAGGTTTTTTCCCATTCTTCTCCTCTTTTCGTCCCTAGATTAATCCAAAAGCATTATACTATCCTCTCAAAGACAGCCCGTGAGGAGTTTCATGAGCCGGACATCCGCCGCGATCCTGCGCGAAGTGCTGGAGTCACTCCAGCCCTACCCCCAGATGCAGTTCCTCCTTTTTGCCCAGGAGTGGGGGCCGATGGAGGAGGAGATGCTGGCGTTCTGCCGAGAGCAGGATCACATCCTCCTTCTCTACGGCCTGGGAGAGTTGAGCGGCGCGGCTCCGCTGGAGGATCCGCGACTGCGCCACCGCCCCTACCGGATCGAACAACCCCGCTACAATCTGCAGGGAAAGCTCTACAACCACGCTTTCGTCACGGCGGCGATCCCCGATGAGGCGGAGGCCTTCGCCCGCAAACTCTACACCGGGATCGTCAACGCCGGGGGACTCTATCTCCGGACGGACCCGGCAAACCTTCCCCGCTGGCAGGCAGCCCTGGAGGGCGCCAACTATGTCGCCGCCAGTTCCATCCCTCTCTCGGGAGAGAGCCTGCTGCTTTATGCCCGGAAGATGCACGGCTGGGGCGGCTGAACAGAGGAAAACAGGGAAAAAAGCAATCCGAAAGGAGATCCGATGGCCAAACAGCGCTTTCGCGACGTCAAACAGGGACGGGTCCGTCCCGCCGAGCCGAAGAAGAAGCGATCCGTTCCCACCCGGACCGGCCTGCCCGCCACCCTGGGCCAACGCTTCAAGGCCTTCATCACCGACAGCTTCATGATCTTGATGCCCCTGATGTATATCGTCTTTTACCTGGTCTTCGACGGTCGGGAGGGGTTCGCCCAGCACAAACTGCTCGGCTGGCTCTACATCCTGATCCCCTACATCCTCATCACCGCTCTTTTCCTGGCCAAAACCGGCCAGACCCCGGGAATGCGTGCCTACGAGATCCGAACCGTCGACTGTCACAGCGGTGAGCGTCCTTCGGTGGGGGGAAGTCTGCTGCGGCAGATCCTCGCTGTCTGGGATTTTTTCCTCTTTACCTGGATCCTCCAGTTTTTCCGACGGGATCACCGGACCCTTCATGAGATCCTCTCCGGCACCTGCCTGATCCGGGAGCCCTCCCGGTGAAACACCCTGTCCCTTCCGCGGTCTGGCTGCTGAGCCTTTTCTACCTCGCCTATTTCGCCCTGGTGGGGATCTACATCATCTTTCTGCCCAAGATGCTGGTACAGAGCGGATACAGCGCCGCCCAGGTGGGGGTGATCTTCGCCGCCTCGCCGCTGATGCGCTTTCTGCTGCCCTTCTGGTTCCAGCGCCTCGGCGGGGTCCACCGGCGACACTATCTGGGGGCCCTGATCGCCGCTTTCGGCGCGTCGCTTCTCTTCTTCGTCACTCTGGGGAGTTTCACCGCTTTCTTCGCCGCCAACCTCCTCTACGGTGCCGCCATGGGGATCATTCTCCCCTATGTGGACACCATCGCCCTGCAGGTCATCTCCCGGGAACGCTACGGCCGGGTCCGTCTCTGGGGCTCCATCGGCTTCATGGCCATCGCCCTCTGGTTGGGGCAGGTCCTCCAAACGCCGTTGCAGAGTCTGGTCTATCTGGCGGTGCTGGCTCTGCTGACCCTGATGACGGGCTGGTATCTGACCCGCTACGACCGGGGAGAGGCTGTTTCTCCCGCTGACGAAAAAACGCCGGAGCCCTTTTCGCTGCGACGCTACTGGGCCTTCTGGCTGAGTGCCTTTCTCCTCCAGGTGAGTTTCGGCGGCTTTTACAACTTTTTTACGATCTACGAAACGGCCCACGGCATCTCCCTGGAGATGACCAGCTGGCTCTGGAGCTTCGGGGTCCTCTGTGAGATCGCCATGCTCTACTGGCAGGGCCCCCTGCTCAAGCGGGATCTGCTCGGTCTCATCGAGCTGGCGGTGGCCACGACGGTATTGCGCTGGGCCATTCTCTGGCTCTGGCCCGACTCCCTGCCGGCCGCCTTCGCCGCCCAGTCCCTGCACGCGTTGAACTTCGCCCTCTACTACACGGCGGCCATCGCCTACGTCTACGATCTCTACACCCAGAAAAAACTGGCCCAGCAGTTCTTCCTGGGGATCACCTTCGGTCTGGGAGGCTCGGTGGGAGCGGTGCTGGCGGGATGGATCTACGAGGCCGTTCCCTCGTCGCTCTTTCTCTTCGAAGCCCTGATCGCCCTGGCGGCCTGGGGAGCCATCCGCCTCCATCGCTACCGAAAGGCCCGTCATGCCTGAGATCGACGCGGTGATCCTGGCCGGGGGACGGAGTCGTCGGATGGGACGGGACAAAGCATTGCTTCCTTTCGGCGGCTGCGAAACCCTGAGTGAATATCAATACCGGCGCTTGCACCGGATCTTCCCCCGGGTCTACCTCAGTGCCAAAGAGGACAAATTCCCCTTTCGGGCGCCCCTCATACCCGACGAGGCGGAGGAGAGCTCCCCTATGGTGGCCCTGGCCGCGATCCTCAAGCATATCGGAGGAGAAGCGGCCTTTATCCTCGGAGTCGACCTCCCCTTTGTCGACGAGAGGATCATCCAAAGACTTCTGCAATCTTTCGCCGACTCTCCGGAAGCAGAAGCGGTGATCCCCGTCACCCCCAGAGGCCCCGAACCCCTCTGTGCTATCTATACCCGGCGACTCCTTCCGCGGATCGAAGCTTCACTGGGTACAGGGAAGCATCGTCTGCAAAGCCTCTTCGAAACGGGCAAGATACTCCGAGTCCCTTTCCAAGATACCACCCCCTTCGCCAATCTCAACCGGCCGGAGGAGTATGAAAAAGCGATGCAGAGAGTGAAGAGTGAGGAGTGAGGAGTGAGGAGTGAGGAGTGAGGAGTGAGGAGTTTAAATTACAGGACAATCTTTGTCAAATCCTTTTAAATCCAAAATCCTCCATTCTACATTCTCAATTCTCAATCATCCCTACATCCCCGGCACTCCATCGATTCGCCGATCATCCCTTTGGAGAAATCCAGGAATTTGTTGAAAAGGTCGCTGCGGTATTTGTCTTTGTGGTAGATGGCGTAGAAGTGGCGCCGGCAGTCGAAGTTTTTCAGATCGACCCGGTAGAGGGTGCCGTCTTTGAGCTCTTCGCTCACGGCCAAGGCTGAGACACAGGTGAGGGCTTTGCCGCTTTGCATCAGACTCTTGATCGATTCGGTGTGTCCCAGTTCCATGAAGATATTGAGGCGGGGGACCTTTTCTTTGATATAGTCCAGAAAGACCGCCCGGGTCCCGCTCCCCTCCTCCCGCAGCACCCAACGCTGATCCGCCAGCTCGTCGATATACCAGCTGCGTCCGGCGATCTCCTTGTTGGCGGTGACCACAATCAGTTCATCGTCTCCGATCACCTCCTTGATCAGATCCGGATCCTCCACCTCTCCCTCGACAAACCCCATATCCAGCTCCCCCAGCTTCACCATCTCGGCGATCTGTTGCGTATTCCCCTCTTTGAGCTGAACCCTGACATCGGGATACTCTCCCATATATCGGCAGGCGATGGGGGGGATCAGGTAGTCGACGATGGTGGTACTGGCGCCCACCCTGACGGTCCCTTTGTCCTCGGTGTTCCGGAACTCATACTCGATGTCCTCGAGCTTGCGATAGAGGGGTTCCACCGCCTGATGGAAATTGCGGCCCACTTCGTTGAGGATCAGCTTCTTGTTCAGCCGGTCGAAAAGGGGCCGGCCAATGATATTCTCCAGCTCCTTGATGGACATGGAGATCGCCGACTGGCTCAACCCCATCTTTTTGGCCACATTGGTCAGGTGGCCCTGTTCCACCACATTCAGGAAGATCTCGATCTGTCGGAGGGTCAGTTTCATAATCCAGGCTCACTTTAATTGGTTTGAAGAGATTCAACAGTTGATCTTATTTTCAATAATATCAAAAAAATATTATACTTCCGAAAATTTCATCAGAATTACTTAATAAAAGGATGGCATGTGCCTTTCTCTCCCGAAAATCGAAAAGGGACCCTGACCGGGATCGTTTTTGTCGCGTTGGTTGCCGCCTCCGCCACCTGGATCGCCGGGCTGGGACCGGTCAAAGCCCTGGGGCTCTCCCCCCTGGTGGTCGGTATCGTCATCGGGATCTTCTATGCCAATACACTCCATAACCGTTTTCCCCCTGTCTGGGAGAGCGGCATCACCTTCTCCGCCAAAAAGATCCTCCGTTTCGCCATCGTCTTCTACGGCTTTCGGATCACCTTTCAGCAGATCGCCGATGTGGGGCTGGAGGGTTTCCTGGTCTCTTTGATCATGCTCACCACGACCTTTGTCCTGGGAAGCTGGCTGGGAATGAGACGTTTCGGCCTCGACCGGGATACAGCGATGCTCACCGCCTCGGGGGCCTCCGTCTGCGGCGCGGCGGCCGTCCTGGCCACCGAACCGGTCCTCAAGGCCGAAGAGTACAAGGCGGCGGTGGCCGTCAGTATGGTGGTCCTCTTCGGAACCCTCTCCATGTTCCTTTATCCGCTGCTATATGCCGGTCTTTTCCAGCATGCCCAGGGATTGCTGCATCTCAGCCCCGAACAGTACGGCATCTACGTGGGCGG
>JALWZI010000028.1 GCA_027002755.1 Campylobacteraceae bacterium
ATCCTCCCAGGCTTTGGCTGCCGCCCGCTGAAGGGGCAGCGGGGAAGCGCAGCCCACATAGGTACGGTAGCGCAGATACTCTTCGAGCACCTTGCGGTCCCCGGCGATGAATCCGCTGCGCAGTCCCGGGGCACTGGAGCGTTTGGAGACGGAGTTGATCACCAGCACATTGTGAAACTCCGGGTTGCCGGCGGCAATGCTTGCCTCCAGCAGCGAGGGGAGAGGCCGCTCCAGCCAGAGATCGATATAGCACTCGTCGTTGAGCAGCAGAAAATCGTGCTTTTGCGCCAGCTGCACCCAGGCCTGCATCTGTGTGAGAGGCATCACCGAAGCGGTGGGGTTGTTGGGGGTGTTGAGGATCACCAGGTCACAGCGGGAGAGGACCGATTCGTCGATCGGAGGCTGAAAGCCGTTCTCCGGGGTAAGGTCCAGATGCACGATCTCCGCCCGGCTGGCGATCGCCGCCCCCTCGTAGATCTGGTAAAAGGGGTTGGGAAAGGCCATGACGGGATCGGTCTTGTCATGCAGATAGAACTGAGGGAAATTGAAGAGGAGCTCCCGGGTCCCGAAGCTGGGGATCAGCTGATCCATCCCCAGCTCCAGCCCGAAACGCTGCCGCAGATAGCTCAGCATCGCCTCTTTGAGATAGGTCTCCCCGGCTGTCTTGGGGTATTTGTTGAGCAGTGCCGCCGCTTCGCAGAGCTCCTGCCGGATAAACTCCGGCGTCTCGAACTGGGGCTCTCCGATCGTGAGGCTCATAGGCGTATAGTCGCCGCTGGGCTCGATGTCTTCAAGCAGTTGCGTCAGTTTTTCGAACGGATAGGTTTCGAATCGCATTGTTCTCCTTGGGGAGAAGAGGAGTAACTAGTAACTAGTAACTAGTAACTAGAAATTGACTCCTTTATCAATTCCTAATTCCTAATTCCTAATTCCTAATTTCCACCTCCTCATTTGTTTTTTACGATCCACTCCAGGATCTGATTCTGCAACAGGGCGCCCTTCCATCGTTCGGGGCCATTGTAGAGGATGACGACGGTATAGAGTTTTCCGGAGCGTCCCTTGACGTAGCCGGCAATATTCTTGGCGTCTTTGAGGGTTCCGGTCTTGACCCAGGCGTGACGGCGGACAGGTGAGTTCCGGAAACGCCGCTTGACCGTCCCGTCCACTCCGGCGATGGCCAGGGTTCCCATCCAGGTCCAGGCATAGCGGCGATAGGCATCCTCCAGGAGGCGGTGCAGTGCCCTCGCCGTGGTCCGGGTGCGGCGGCTGAGGCCGCAGCCGTTGTCCAGGATCGTCTCCACACCCAGGATCCCCCGGGCTCCCAGGATCTCCCGGACCGCTTTGCGCCCTTTGGCCACCGTGGCCGGAGCACCGAGGCGCTTGGCCCCCAGCAGCAGGAAAATGTGCCGGGCGTAGAGATTGTTGGAGCGTTTGTTGGTCTTGGCCAGGATCTTCTGCAGAGGGGCGGCGTAGTGGGTCATCAGCTCCCGGGCCCCTTCGGGGAGTCCCGCCAGACGCATCCGCCCCTCCAGGGTGATTCCCCCTGCCGCCAGTTCTTTCAGAAAAGCCGCGGTAAAGCTCTGATAAGGATGGCTGAGTACCCGATCGATCCGTCGGAGACTGCAGCGGCGGGAAAGGGTCCCTTCCAGCGTCACGGTGGTCAGCTCTCCCTCCCGACCGATACGCACCTTCGGCCAGCTGTAGCGCCCCCGACAGGCTTTGTCGGTCCATTGGAGACGGTTGACGATCCGAAATCCGGTATCGGGGATCTTTTTGCCGACCGTACCGTGCGCGGGATCGACGACGATCCGACAGAGATGATCGTCGAACATCAGAGCGTCGGGCATAGCGTTGTATTCACTGTAGGGGTGGTTGTCGAAACCGGAGCTTATCCGGTCATCCACGGCGAAAAAGCTCCGATCGATGAGGAGGTCCCCCTCGATCTCCCGTACGCCGATCCGTCGCAGGCGCTCTACGATCTTGGGCAGGTCTTTGCACGAAAGGGTGGGGTCACCGTAGGCCTTGACCACCAGATCGCCGGTGATCTTCCCGTCCCGGAACGTTCCTGTATAGAAAAACCGGGTCGGCCACCGCCACCCAGGACCGAACTCCAGCAGGGCCGAATAGGTGGTGGCCAGCTTGATGACCGAAGCAGGCTTGCGTTGCTCGTCGATCCGATGCTCCGCCAGAGCGGTCGTGCTCTTGGTGGGCGTAATGTAGATGCTCACCCGGGAAGGATCGATATGGTCTTTGCTCAGCAGCTGGGAGATCGCCGCCGGAAGGGTCGCCGCGAGGGGGGTGAAGATCCCGGACAGGAGGAGGAAGAGCAGCGCCTGGGTTCTGATCATCCCTCCAACTCCTGATAAGCTATCTCGAGCTGCCCCATCGCCTCTTCGAGATTGGCCCGGAAGGTGGCGACATTGAGCCGCATGAAGCCGCTCCCCGCTTCGCCGAAGCCGATCCCCGGATTGAGGGCCAGATGTGCCCTGTCGACAAAGAAGTGCTGCAGTGCCTCATCGTCCAGTCCCAGTTCCCGGCAGTCCAGCCAGATC
>JALWZI010000029.1 GCA_027002755.1 Campylobacteraceae bacterium
TGGAGGAAAAAGGCACCGACCTGCGGACCGAGCTCATCGCCGGATTCACCACCTTTCTGACCATGATGTACATCGTCCCGGTCAACGGATTCATCATGGCCGACGCGGGGCTTCCCATGCCCGCCGTCATCACGGCGACGGCCCTGATCACCATTCTCGCCACCGCCTTCAACGGCTTCTGGAGCAACACCCCCGTGGCCATGAGCGTCGGAATGGGGCTCAACGCCTACTTCACCTACGGACTGGTACTGGGGATGAAGATCCCCTGGCAGACGGCCCTGGGGATCGTCTTCCTCTCCGGGGTGATCTTCGTCCTCCTCTCTTTCACCCGGTTCCGGGTCTGGGTGATGCACTCGATCCCCATGGACCTGCGTCGGGCCATCAGTGCGGGGATCGGCGCCTTCATCGCCTTTATCGGGCTGAAACAGCTTGGGATCATCGTCCCCAGCAAAGCGACGCTGGTGACCCTGGGCGATCTGGGCCAGCCGGCGGTACTCCTGGGGATCTTCGGGCTCTTTCTGACCCTGGTGCTCTACCTCTACCGGATCAAAGGGGCCTTTATCCTCGGGGTACTGCTGACCTCTGTGGTCGGTTGGGTCCTGGGGCTTGGCAAAGCACCGGAGGGGCTCTTCAGCATGCCGGCCTCCATCGCTCCCATCGCCTTCCATCTTGACGTGGTCTCGGCCCTGAGCCTTGCGCTGCTCCCGGTGATCATCACCTTCCTGGTGACCGATATGTTCGATACCCTGGGAACCCTGACGGCTGTGGGAGCGAGAGCGGGGCTCTTCCAGGAAGGGGACGATCCCGACAAATCGCTGGAGAAGACTCTGGAAGCCGATGCGGTGGCCACCGTGACCGGTTCGCTGCTGGGGGTCTCCACCACCACCAGCTTCATCGAATCGGCCAGCGGGGTCGAAGCGGGGGGCCGCACCGGACTCACGGCGATCTTCACCGCCGCCTTTTTCATCCTGACCCTCTTCATGCTGCCGATCTTCAAAGCGATCCCGGGACCCGCCATCTATCCCGTCCTGGTCATCGTGGGGATCCTGATGTTCACCGAGCTGGGCAAAATGGACTTCGGCAGCATGGATCTGGCGACCGCAACCGCCGCCTTCTTCACGGTGCTGCTGATGCCCCTGACCTACTCCATTACCAACGGACTGGCGGCGGGCTTCGTCGCCTTTACCCTGCTCAAAATCGTTCAGGGAAAATTCGCCGAACTCAACATCGGGATCTATCTGATCACCGCCATCAGTCTGATCGTCTTCGTCCTGCACTGAGAAGCGACCCAAGATGGACAAATACTATTACGGTTACGAGGAGTTCCTGCAGGATATCCGGAGCCTCCACAAACAGATCGAGGAGTATCGTCCCGATACCCTCCTGGCGATCGCACGGGGCGGACTGACCATGGGGCATTTTCTGGCCAGCGCCATGGATACGAGGCGGCTCTTTGCCCTCAACTCCATCCACTATGAGGGCAATCGCAAACTCGATACCCTGGAGATCTTCAACATCCCCGATCTCTCCGACGCAAAAAAGGTCCTGATCCTGGACGATATCGCTGACAGCGGCGAGACCCTGCTGGCGGTCCTTCACCGACTCGAGGAGCTCTATCCGGAAGTGGAGTTCAAGGTCGCCACCCTCTTCTACAAACCCGACTCTCTCATCCAGCCCGATTTTTCCGTCAAAGAGGCCCCGGCCTGGATCGATTTTTTCTGGGAGATCGACCCGCTTTAGGTCCCTCTGCCCTCCCCACCGCTTTCTGTTTATCCCTTCAGGATCAAAAATGCCCAAATTATCATCTCTTATTAGCTTTGTTTAATCCAAATCATTCTAAACTTAGGGGTCAACCCATCAATCAAAGGAGAAAGTATGATGAAAAGACTACTCAAGCTGTCAGCGGTTGCCGCCCTGGCTACCGCGACCCTCGCCATGGCGGGAACCCTCGATGACGTCAAAAAGGCCGGCGTCCTCAAATGCGGTGTCAACACCGGTCTTCCCGGTTTCAGCGAAGCCGATTCCAAAGGAACCTGGCGCGGACTCGATGTGGACTACTGCCGGGCCCTGGCTGCCGTCGTCCTGGGCGACGCCTCCAAGGTCAAGTTCGTCCCCCTCAACGCCAAGGAGCGCTTCACCGCACTGCAGAGCGGCGAGATCGACGTCCTCTCCCGGAACACCACCAACACCGAAACCCGGGACACCGCGCTGGGGATCAACTTCACCGGCGTCATGTACTATGACGGACAGGGCTTCATGGTCCCCAAATCCCTGGGAGTCAAAAGTGCCAAGGAGCTTGACGGGGCCACGGTCTGTATCCAGGCCGGTACCACCACCGAACTCAACCTGGCCGACTACTTCCGCGCCAACGGCATGAAGTTCAAAGCAATCACCTTCGATACCAACGATCAGGTAACCAAGGCTTTCGAAGCTGGACGCTGTGACGTGCTTACCACCGACGCTTCCGGCCTCTACGCCACCCGGACCAAGCTCAAAGACCCCGCCAAGTACGTGGTCCTGCCCGAGATCATCTCCAAAGAGC
>JALWZI010000030.1 GCA_027002755.1 Campylobacteraceae bacterium
ACCACCTCGAAGGTATATTTGTGGGGTTTGTCCTGGGTGTTCTGGAAGAGGAAGACATAGTCGTTCTCCACCGCACCGCCGGGCAGAACCTTGTAGAGCCGGGTCGTTTTGTTGACGTTGAGAAGCATATGCTCCTTTTTGCTTCCCATGACGAAAAGGGCTACCAGGACAATCGCCAGGACCGTGAAGTAGGCGATGACTTTGGGCCGGAAGATCCGGGTTTTCCCCTCGTGGAGCACCGCTTCGCGCTCACTGGACCAGCGGACCAGGGAGGGTTTGCCCAGGGCGCCCATGACCTTGGTACAGGCATCGACACACTCGAGGCAGTTGATACACTCCAGCTGCAGCCCTTTGCGGATATCGATATGGGTGGGGCAGACCTTCACACAGCTTTCACAGGCGGTACACTCCGCCTCCGGCTCTTTGGCATGCAGCTCTTTGACGGAGCTGACCACTTTGTGCCGGTCGTTCCCCTCTCCCTCGTAGATATGACCGCCGCGGACCGGGTCGTAGACCGCCATCAGGGTATCGTCATCGTAGAGAACCGACTGGACCCGGCTGTAGGGGCAGATGTAGACACAGAAGTTCTCTTTGATGAAGACGATGTCCGCGATCAGGAAGAGGGCGATCCCGATCCAGAAGCCCATCAACACGGTATGGTTGGCGGGATCCTGGATATAGCGGAAAAAATCTTCGGGCGGCACGAAATACCAGAGGAAATCGGCCGCGGCGACGAAGGCCAGGATCGACCAGAGCGCAATGGCGATGAGCCGCTTGATCTGATTCTCCGGCTTGGACATGTCGGGTTCGATCTGTTTGTTGTTGATCCGCTTGCGCAGATGCAGCAGCTTGGTCTCGAAGAGATCCCGGTAGATGACGCGGAAAATGGTCTGAGGACAGGCCCAGCCGCACCAGACCCGGCCGCCGACCGCCGTCATGGCGAAGATCCCCAGGAAGAGCAGCATCAGCAGAAAGGGCATCAGGTAGAGCTCCTGCATGTCAAAGCGGACAAAGAAGAAATGGAGCTGCTTGTGATCGAAGTTCAGCAGAAAAAAGTGGTTGCCGTTGATCCGGATCCAGGGGAGGACTAGGGCGACGATCGTGATGGCGACGAAGGTCCAGTAACGCTTGATCCGGTAGGGGACCCAGCCTTTGAGATACTCTTTGGCCCGGTTTTTCTTTTGGGGTTTGGGCGCCGCCTCTGCATTGAGCGTTGCGTCTTGCATCATTGCATCCTTTGTCTTGATATAGGTAGTTGATTCACTTCGATTTGAGCGTACAAGCCAGCTCCGGCTTTTCCGCCACTGCGATCCGATGGTTCTTCTTGGCCCGTTCCAGCCAGGAATCGTCCAGTATCTCTTTGAGACGCCGTGATTCGATGTAGTCTTTGAGCGAACTGCGGCTTACCCCGAGTTCCCGAGCCAGGGCGCTGACGCTCTTGTCGGCCTTGAGCCCGGCCATGATCTGGGGCAGGTAGACATCGAACTTGGAGGCGGATCGTCGCCCTTTGGGACGGCCGACCCGGCTGTCCCGCTCCCGGACCTGGCGCCGTTCATCCAGGCGCATGATCAGAGGTAGGATCTGTGCCAGACCCGTCTCCCGGTCCACGACCAGTTTCGGTTGGACGATATGGAGGGTGATACCGTGGGTCAACATGCAGTTGATCACCACGATCCCCTCTTCCATCGTCTGCCCCAGGACCTCCAATTCCGCGACGACCAGCTGATCGCCTTCCTGAAGCGAATGGAGAAAGTCCTGAAAAGCCTTGCGCTCTTTGAGCGGACGTTCCGCCCGCTCGAATTCGATCATCTCGTTCTCAAGGGTCAACCGGTTCCGCTCCGCATAGGCCATGATGGCGGCCCGCTGTCGGAGCAGCGATTCATCACCGGAGAGCTGTCTGATGAGTGCATATGTCAAAACAACCTCCTTCCCCTCACCCGGAACTATATCGGCTCAATGATGAAATAATTCTTAATTTTTTTCTTTTTTACGTCATTTCTTCGTTTTTTCGTCATGGGGCTGTGCTATAATCGCTCTACACTCAAACGAGAGGATCCTGTAAAGAATGACCCTGACCCATCTGGATGAGAACGACAAACCCAAAATGGTCGATGTAAGTGAGAAGGCGGAGACGGTCCGTACCGCCACCGCCTCGGGAGTGATCAGCATGAGCCCCGAGGCCTACCGGGCGGTCGTCGAGAATACCGCCAAGAAAGGTCCGGTCCTCCAGACCGCCGTCATCGCGGCGATCCAGGGAGCCAAACGCACCCCGGACCTGATCCCCATGTGCCATCCTCTGATGCTCAGCTCCGTCAAGACCGAGATCGAGGAGCTTCCGGAACTGCCCGGTTTCAAACTCTGGGTCACCGCCAAGCTGACGGGGAAAACGGGCGTGGAGATGGAGGCTCTTACCGGAGTGAGCGTGGGTCTGCTCACCATCTACGATATGCTCAAAGCCATCGACAAGGGGATGGTCATTCGCGAGATCCGGCTCGAATCCAAGACAGGAGGGAAAAGTGGCGACTTCCGACGAGACTA
>JALWZI010000031.1 GCA_027002755.1 Campylobacteraceae bacterium
ATCGAACCCGTGCCACAGCGCTTCCTTTTCTTTTTGTCCGGATCAAGCATCACTCCGTCAAATGGAATTTATAGGATAGAATTATATCCCTTTTCTAACCGGAGCTGCATTGGCGCCTTCATTCAGGGGGAGTGTAGTAGAATAGAGTCAAAAAGAGCGTCAGGAGGAGTCCATGCAACGGATCGTTTATCTCGCGGACAGCTTCCCCGCGGAATCGGATCTGGTCTCCCAGTTGAGGGATTTTTTTTCACGTACACGTCAGCTGCGCAGTCACCTGGAGCGGACCCGGGCACTCAACCGTCTGCAGCGGATGCGGTGCCGTCGGAACCTGCTGCAGCTGGAAGCGATGGAGCGGCAGTTCTATGCGATCGATCATCGGGAAGACTACCGTCAGATGCACCGGGGTCTGCGCCGCTATCTCTACCTTGACGGCAACGATCTGATGCTGGTGCTGGGCCGGGAAGAGATCCGCCGTTTCTCACTCTTCATCCCGACATGAGACATGGAGCCGCTATGACCCTGGAAGCATTGCAAAAAACCATTCAGGAGAAACCCGGTGTGCTGCTCTACTTCTCCGGCGAGAACTGCAACGTCTGCCACGCGCTGCGCCCCAAGTTCCGGGAGGCCTTTTCGACCCATTTCCCCCTGATCGAGCAGATCTATCTGGATGCCCACGAGCATCCGGAGATCTCGGCCCATTATCAGGTCTTTTCGGTCCCCACGATGATCGTCTTCCTGGGCGGCAGAGAGTTCGCCCGTGAGGGGAGGGCGGTCAGTCTGCATGCGCTGATCGAGAAACTCCGTCGTCCCTACAGCATCATGACTGAAGAGTGATGTTCCATATATGTTGATTAATATTAGAAAATATGTAAACTGAGGACCCAATGAAAAAAGATTACGGCCTCTCGATCTGGGGGGATGACAATTTCACTATCGAGGGAGAGACCATCCATGTGAACCATGGGCTGCGCCCCTCCCTGATGGAGATCACCCGGCATATTCGTGAACAGGGTTACAAAGGGCCGCTGCTGCTGCGTTTTCCCCATCTGATCCGCAAGCAGATCGATACGCTCTTCTCCGCCTTCGAACGGGCTCGCAGGGAGTTCCGGTATCAGGGGACCTTCCATGCGGTCTTTCCTCTCAAGGTCAATCAGTACCCCAATTTTGTCGAATCGCTCATTGATGTCTCCCGGCGTCGGCGCTACGGCCTGGAGGCCGGCAGCAAGGCCGAACTGATCATCGCCATGGCCAAAACCCCCATGGGAGCTCCCATCACCGTCAACGGCTTCAAGGACAAGGAGATGATCGCCCTGGCCTTTATCGCCGCCAAGAGCGGCCATAATATCACCGTCACCATCGAGGGAATCAATGAGCTGAAGACCATTCTGGAGGTTCACCGGGAGTGTAACCAGGACAGCGGTGACCCCGTCGCCCCCAAGATCGGGATGCGGATCCGGCTTCACAGCTCCGGGATCGGCATCTGGGCCAAAAGCGGCGGTTACAGCTCCAAATTCGGTCTCACCTCCACCGAACTGCTGGAGGCCTACGAGATGCTGCGGGAAGCGAAGCTCATCGACAACCTGGCGATGATCCATTTCCACATCGGCTCCCAGATGAGCGAAATCGGGCCCCTCAAAAAGGCGCTGAGGGAGGCGGGCAACATCTACGCCGAGCTCAAGCGCCGTGGCGCCGAGAACCTGCGGGCCATCAATATCGGCGGGGGCCTGGCGGTGGAGTACAGCCAGCATCAACCCAACGCCAACCGCAACTACTCCATCCGGGAATTCGCCAACGACGTGGTCTTCGCCATGCAGGAGATCTCCCGCCAGAAAGGGGTCGAAGAGCCGGACATCTTCACCGAATCGGGCCGCTTTATCGCCGCGCCCCATGCGGTGCTGGTGGCGCCGGTACTGGAGCTCTTCAGCCAGGAGTACCACGAACGGAGTCTGCGCCTCAAACCCGAGGGAGAAAATCCGCCCCTGGTCCAGGAACTCTATGATCTCTACCGGGCCCTCAAACGTACCAACGCCCGGGAGTATCTGCACGACGCCCTGGACCACATGGAGAGCCTGCTGACCCTATTCGACCTGGGCTACATCGACCTTGAGGACCGCTCCAACACGGAGATCCTGGTCAATCTCATCGTCAAAAAGGCGATCCGTCTCCTGGACCGGGAGGATACCGACGAGCTCAAGCGGCTCCAGAACCGGATCCAGGAGAAGTATCTGGTCAACTTCTCCATCTTCCAGTCCCTGCCCGATTTCTGGGGCCTGGGGCAGCACTTTCCCATCATGCCGATCCACCGTCTCGATCAGCGTCCCAGCCGTCCCGCCAGTATCTGGGACATCACCTGCGACAGCGACGGGGAGATCCCTTTCGATCCGGAGGCGCCGCTGCTGCTCCATGATATCGACGTGGAAGAGGAGGAGTACTTCCTGGGGATCTTCCTCACCGGTGCCTATCAGGAGGTCCTGGGGATGCGGCACAATCTCTTCACCCATCCTACCGAAGCGGTGATCGGCTTCGACGAGGAGGG
>JALWZI010000032.1 GCA_027002755.1 Campylobacteraceae bacterium
GTCGGGAACTCATCCTCTTCTGCTCTCCTCTTATCCCTCTTAGGTTATAATCCCAAAATTTGCATTGGCCTGCACACCGGGCCTCGATCCATCCGGCGTATTTTTGCAGCAAAACTTGGGATAATCATCCGATTTTTTTCCGATGCCGGCCCGGTCTTTCCGGGAGAGACCGCTTTGGAACGGTTAGGATTATAACACAGAGGAGACACATGCGGAGGGGGCTCTATATTATCGCCACACTGGGGCTGCTCTTTCTCCAGATCGGGTGTGGGGAAAAGTCAAAGAGTGAGCATCTTTCAGACAGAAACAACAGCTCTCGGTCGCTCCACTCTCCGTCCCAGGGACCGGTTCCCGGGACGCGACAGCCCCGACGTTTCCATATCCGGGATATCGACAACCGTGAAACTCTGCTCTTGTTTCAGGGGACGACCGGACATTTTCAGCGTATCCGTCAGCCCATCGTCCTGCTGACACTCTTCAGCGACTGGTGTCCTCCCTGCCGGGGAATGCTCCCCTACCTGAGCCGCCTTCAGCAGTCCAATCGTGACGACCTTTTCGTCATCGGCCTCCTGTTGCGAAGTGACCTCGATCGGCAGGGGGTGCGCCGCTTCATGCAACGCTACGCCACCAACTTCTTCATCTCGCTCCATCCCGACAATGAGGCCCTGGCCGCCTATCTGGCCCGGCAGCTCGAACTGGATGATAACTACCCTCTGCCGTTGACACTGATCTTCAAAAATGGTAAATATGTGATGAATATCCGCGGGGCGGTGCCCTACGAAATGCTGCAGACACTCGTCGACCAACTGAAAAGACCCCAAAAGACCAAGGAGTAGATATCGTGCTGGGATTTTTGAAAAAAGCCTTCGGCAAAACCAATGAAGCGATCCGGGAGGTCGTCCCGGAAAAGCGGGACAAAATCTCCAAAGAGGAGTTCGAGGAGGTTCTACTGGAAGCCGATGTCGATTACGATCTCATCGAGCGCCTGCTGGAGGAGCTTCCCGGCACCATCAGCCGGGTCCAGGCCTTCAACTCCCTGATCAGCGTCTTTCAGTACCGTGCCCGCTGGATCGATCCCAACGACTACACCCCCTTCGTGGAGATGATCATCGGGGTCAACGGCGCAGGCAAGACCACCACCATCGCCAAACTGGCCCGCCGCTATCAGCAGGAGGGCAAAAGTGTCATCCTCGGTGCCGGAGACACCTTCCGGGCCGCAGCCATCGAACAGCTGAGCCGCTGGGCCGAGAGGCTGGAGATCCCCATCGTTGCCACCCGGCAGGGGCACGACCCCTCCGCCGTGGTCTACGATACCATCCAATCCGCCCTGGCCAAAGGGATCGACCGGGTCATCATTGATACCGCCGGGCGGCTACATACCCAGACCAATCTGGCCGAAGAGCTCAAAAAGATGGTCAGGGTCGCAGACAAGGCCCTTCCCGGGGCGCCCCATCGCAAAATGCTCATTCTCGACGGAACCCAGGGGAGCTCCACCGTTAATCAGGCCAAAGCCTTCGACGCGATGATCGGGATCGACGGCATCATCATCACCAAACTCGACGGCACCGCCAAAGGAGGCTCCATCCTCACCATCGCCGACGAATTGAAGATGCCGATTTACCATATCGGTACCGGAGAGACCCCCGAAGATCTGATCCCCTTCAAAGCCAACGAATACGTCAACATGATCCTCGACGAGATCTTCTCACCCGCCTGAGTCTCTCTCCTCACTCCGGTCCCTCTAGGCGTGGTGCTCCAACAGGTAACGTTCCGCCGCACTTTTGAGTTTCTCCAGCTCCTCCTGATAGCGGGCCACATCTTCCGCCGTCAGATTTGTCCTCTGCTCTCCTACCCGTCTGAAGAGCGGATCTACCACGGCATAGAGCGACTCCGCGCCGATGGTCGCCGCCAGGCCCCGGACGTCCAGCAGAAGATTTCTCGCCTGATCGAGGCTGTCCTCCCGTTGATACTTTCGCAGAAGAGTCCCGCTGAGGCTGTAGACCGCCAGAAACTCCTTGAGCAGTTCGGCGTAGAGCTCTTTCTGATCGTTGGCGTAGGCCAGTCCCTGCTTCTCGTTCAGTACAGGATGTCCATGGCTTGCGCGCTCTCCACGGTTTCCGGCCTCTCTATCCTTCCCTTTGACCAGACACTGTTCGAGCAGGTCGTAGAGCTGGGAGAGTTTGAAAGGTTTGGGGAGGAAGGCATCGAAACCAAGCTCTTCGTACATTTTGCCCTTCTCCTCCAGGGAGGAGGCGGTGAAGGCGACGAGTGGGAGATTGTCGTAGCGACGATCCTGCCGGAGGATCCGGGCCACCTCCTCGCCGTCCATGACCGGCATGCTGTTGTCCAGCAGGACCAGATCGTACGCTTCACCCTCCTGCTTCAGCCGATCGAGGGCCTCTTTCCCGTCACTGACGATGGTCAGTTGCAACCCGGATCTGGAAAGCAGGTCCCGAAACATCTGCTGATTGATCCTGTTGTCCTCCGCCAGAAGCAGCGAACCCTGGAAATCGGCGAAGCTCTCCCGG
>JALWZI010000033.1 GCA_027002755.1 Campylobacteraceae bacterium
GTGTGGAGGTGGTCCGGAGCAAGCCGATCTATCGCAATGTCACGATCCGGACTCCCTATCAGGAGTGCTGGAGACAAGATGTTCCGGTCTATCGTGATGATTTCGACACTCCGGCGGCAGCGATAATCGGCAGTGTTGCCGGCGGAGTACTGGGCCACCAGATCGGCAAAGGCCACGGCAGAGACGCCGCGACGATCGGCGGAGCGGTGGTCGGTGCCCTGGTCGGTGCCAACATCGCCGAACAACATCGCCGGGTCCATTATCGGAAGCGTCAGGTCTGCGAGACCCGTTATAAAAAGCGGAGAGAACGCCGTCTGGTCCACTACAAAAATATCGCCTGGTACAACGGCCATAAGATCGTCAAGTACAGCAAGCACCCGCTGCGATGGATCGATGTGAGGGTGCGGGCGGAATATTAGAGAAACTAGTAACTAGTAACGAGTAACTGGAAACCGATAGAGACTTGCAGGCGGGACTTCAGTCCCATATAATCCCAGTCAGCGATGGATCGCTACAGCTCCGTCAGAGGAACAACCTTTTCGCTCTTTTCCTCCAGGTCTTTGACCCAGATGGTGCCGTCGGCCAGCTCATCCTCTCCGATCACGGCGCAATAGCGCGCTCCGATTTTGTCGGCCCCTTTGAGGTGGGCTTTGAGGCTTTTGGGGGTGTATTCGACGACGGTTTTTTCTCCCGCTTCCCTGCGTTTATGGGCCAGATCGAGAAGGCTCTCCACCGCTTCGGGAAGCATGGCGCCCAGATACCAGCCTTCCCGTGATTTTTGGGGCATCTGTACCAGCTCCATGATCCGCTCGATCCCGATGGCGAAACCGATCCCCGGGGTGGGGCGGCCGTCCAGGAACTCCACCAGGCGGTCATAGCGGCCGCCGCCGGCGATGGCACTCTGGGCACCGATCTCGTCGCTGACGAATTCGAAAGCGGTCCCGGAGTAGTAGTCGAGTCCCCGCACCAGATTGGCATCGACCTCGTAGGGGATGCCGCTTTTGGAGAGCAGATCCCTGAGCCGGTCGAAATCCCGGTCGCACTTTTCACAAAGATTGTCGGTGATCCGAGGAGCCTCTTTGAGCAGGTTTTGGCAGCTCTCGTTTTTGCAGTCCAGGACCCGGATGGGATTGGTGGCGATACGGCGGCGGCAATCTTCGCAGAGTCCGTCTTCGATATCCTGCAGATGGTTGACCAGGCTCTCCCGATAGGGAGGCATGCACTCCTTGCATCCGAGGGAGTTGATCTTGACGGTATATCGGATCCCCAGGGTGTCGAAGATGTCGGAGAGCATCTGAATGAGGGTGAAGTCCTCCTCCACCGCCGCTTCGCCGAAACTCTCCACCCCGAACTGATGGAACTGACGCAGGCGTCCCTTCTGGGGACGTTCATAGCGGAACATCGGGCCGAAGTAGAAGAAGCGGTACTTCTGTCCCTGCTGGCGGTCGAGCTTGGCCTGGATGAAGGCCCGGACCACCCCGGCGGTTCCTTCGGGACGGAGGCAGACGTCGTTGCCCCCTTTGTCGGTGAACTGGTACATCTCTTTGCCCACGATGTCGGAGCTCTCTCCCACGGAACGTTTGAAGAGGCGGGTCTCTTCGAGGATGGGGGTTTCGATGTAGGAGAAACCGTAGTTTTGGGCGATCCGCGCCGCGGTTTCGGTGATATAGCGGTAGCGCTCGGCCTCTTCGAAGAGCAGGTCCTTCATACCGCGCAGTGCATTGATCATACTTTTGCCTTCCAGAATAGTCTCAACGCTCAACGCTCAACGCTCAGCGCTTATGTCGACGGGATTATATCCCGAGATAGGTTACGATCTTTTGATGAATCGTTTCGAGATCCTCCCGGGCGTCGATGATCAGATAGGGGACCGCCAGTTTCGGGAGGGCCTCTTTCATCTTTGCCTGAACCCTCAAAAGGTAGTCGATTCCCCGTGCTTCGATCCCGTCGGTGCTTTTGGCTCCCAGACGCTTTCGCAGGGTCGTTTCGTCGGTCTCGAAAAAGAGAATCCGATCGGGCCAGTCTCCCTGCATGGCAAAGCGGTTGAGGGCGATCAGTTCCTCCAGACCCGCCCCGCCGTTGGCCAGGGCGTAGCCGATCCCCGAGAGGAAGCCCCGGTCGGAGATGAGGAGGCGGTGGCGGTTGGGGCGGACGATCTCTTCATAATGTTCGGCGCGGTCGGCCAGGAAGAGGAGCAGTTCGGCCCGTTTGGAGCGGACCGTGCCGGAGAGGAGAATCTCCCTCGCTTTCTCGCCGAAAGCGGTGCCGCCGGGTTCCCGGGTGATGACTGCCTCGGGGTGTTCCCGGGCGATGCGCTCGATCTGGGTGCTTTTGCCGCAGGTGTCGATCCCTTCGAAGAGTACGTACATCAGTCCCTTTCGGCTGCGATCATCTCATAGACCGCCGGGGGAAGGAGGTGGTCGACCCGGCCGCCGAAGTGGAGGATCGTCCTTACCACCGAAGAGCTGACGAAGGCGTGCTCCAGGCTGGGCATGAGATAGATGGTCTCCAG
>JALWZI010000034.1 GCA_027002755.1 Campylobacteraceae bacterium
AGGTCCAGACCACCCAGTTTGATATCCATCTGCATCGCCGTGATCCCCTTGCGGGTACCGGCGACCTTGAAGTCCATATCTCCGTCGTGATCCTCCAGCCCCATGATGTCGGTGAGGATCGCATAGTTATCCCCCTCTTTGACCAGTCCCATGGCCACTCCGGCCACCAGATCGCTGATCTCGGCTTCCGCAGAGATCAGGGCCAGGGAACCGGCACAGACCGTCGCCATGGAGGAGGACCCGTTGCTCTCCAGGATCTCCGAGACCAGGCGGATCGTGCGGGAGAGTTCCCGGTCGATCACCGGCTCCAGGGCCCGCTTGGCCAGATTTCCGTGCCCCAGCTCCCGGCGGCTCGGTGCCCCGATGGGACGGGCCTCTCCGACGGAGAAGGGCGGAAAGTTGTAGTGAACCATGAAGCGTTCCGTCCGGGGAGCCCGTTCCGTCAGCATCTCGTAGAGCTGGCCCTCTTTTCCCTCCCCCAGGGTCACTGTCGCCAGGGCCTGGGTCTCCCCGCGGGTGAAGAGACAGGAGCCGTGGACACTGGGCAGGAGATTGGTCTCGATGCTGATGGGACGGACCTCATCCAGTTTCCGACCGTCGGCACGGCGCCCCTCTTCCAGGATCTGCCGGCGGAGTTTCTCCCGTTTGACGGTCTCGATGGCCCGGTAGACCTCCAGAGGATCCCGGTGCATCCCCGCCTCCTGCAAAAAGGCCTCGACCCGCTGCATCACTCCGTCGATGATATCTCCCCGTTCACTCTTGGAGAGTCCTTCCATGGCTGCCTGGATCTCCGAGCCGAAGCGCTCTCTCACCAGAGCCGTCAGCTCCTCCAGCCTCTCAGGGTCCGTTACCGACGGCAGGGAGGGGACTTCCTTCTTCTGGGGCAGAAAAGCCTCTTCGTATCTACGGCAGGCGGCGGCGATCTCTCCCTGGGCCTGGCCGACCAGGGCGACCAGTTCGTCTTCGCCCAGTTCGTTGCTCTCCTGATGGGGCAGCAGGATCGGCATCGGTCCCATCAGGAGCTCCGGATCGGGCATCTCCCCGACCTCGGTCGTCTCGGTGGCTTTCGCCGCCATCTCGATCATCAGCAGTTCCTCGTCACTCCCGACCAGCAGCAGGTCCAGAGCACTCTCCTCCATTGCGCTCCGGGTAGGGTTGAGCAGACGTTCATCGTTGCGGCGTCCGATGCGGACCGCCGCGATACTGCGGCGTACCGGCAGATCGGAGACCAGCAAGGCGGCATTGGCCGCATGAAGCGCCGCCACCTGCAGATCTGTCTCCGGATCGGCACTGAGCACCAGGATCGTGATCACCGTTGGATAGGCGAAATCCGTCGGAAAGAGAGGGCGCAGAGAGCGGTCCACAATGCGGGAGGTGAGCGTCTCGAAATCACTGGGTTTGCTCTCGCGCTTGATGAAACCGCCGGGGATCTTCGCGGCGGCGTAGGCTTTCTCGATATATTGTACTGTCAAAGGGAGGAAGGGTTCGTTGACCGGTTTCTCGTCCATGACGACGGTCGCCAGGATCACCGTCTTTCCTGATCGGTAGATGACGGAGCCGTTGCTCTGACGGGCCACCTTGCCCAGGGTGTAGCTCTCGTTGAGCCTGTTCGCTTCGATCTCGATAATCTTTTCCTGCATCGTCTTCTGATTCCTTATTAGATTTTGAACTTGTCGGAATGGTGGGCCTGGGGATTCTGCTGGGCCATCTCCTCTTCGTCAAAACGGAAACGGAAATTCTCCACATACTCCATCAGTGTCTCGTAGGCCCGGTTGATCTCCTCCATCTTTCGTGCATCCCCGGCATTCCGGTCCGGATGATGACGTCGTGCCAGTTGACGATAACGTTTTTTGATCTCTCTCCGGGTCACCAGGGGAGGCAACCCCAGCGTCTCCAGAGCTTTGCGGATCGACGGCTGCATCTAGAGTTTCTCGGGCGAACCGCTTCCCACACCCCCGAAGGGAACCAGATTGAACTGGAAAGTGACGGAGTTGTTATGAAGTGATCCCCGGCCGCTCTTGGTCAGAACCGGGGTAATCTCCTGCTTGAACATCAGTGTCATGTTCCAGCATTTTTTGTCGTAGAGGATCCCCGCTTTCCAATTCTTGGAACTCTTTTCTTTGAAATCGTAACTGTATCCGCCGTACCAGGTCACACGTTCATTCTGCTTGTAGCGGAGGTCCAGACCCATTTCGTTCTGACTCAGCCAGTGGCGGGTATCGTCGCTGTCCTCTTTGCGTGTGTGGGTCAGACTCAGTCCGAAGGTCTCGTCACTGTAACTGAAGGTGTTGGCCAGTTGACTGAGGGTGTGATAACGGATGGAGTAGTCGATCCGGCTGGAAAAGCTGTAGGCCCCATAACTCAGATGCAACTCCTGACGCAGCTCATTCCAGCGGGAATCGTTCTCCGGATAGTAGTCGGCCACGACCAGATAATCGGCTTTGAAAGGTCGGTCGTAGGACTCCCAGAAATGATGCATCTTGAAGGAGAGACGTGCATCGTAGATCATATCGAGATCATAATCCCTGATCAGATTGTCATTGAGATCGTTGTAACTCAGATCCCCTTCCGCCAGAAGCGTGCTCTTGCTGAAGGCCGCTGCCAGAAGCATCGTATGCAATCCGCTCTCATAGCTGCGCACCAGGTCACCGGAGAGTTCGATATTGTGGTGCAGCGCCAATGCCGCATAATGATCCTGGCCGATATTGAGGGAGTTCTCCTCCATAAACTTGGTATCGGAAGCACTCAGCTCCTCTTCGACGGTAAGATTGAGATAATCCCCAAAGAGGGAGGTGTGAAACTCCACCGGCAGCGAAGCAACTCCCTGCAATGCCCGGGTCCCGTCTTCCCGCCAGTAGTTGTGCAGCTGGGCATCGAAACTGTAGTGCAGGAACTCACTCCCCAGAGTCGTGGAGAATTTGTGGTACTGAAGCACCGGCAGTTCCTGGATGGTTTCGTTGTTGTCCTTGGTGGTTGTATCGATGAAATAGCGGGCTCTCAATCCGAAGTACTGCTCATCGTTGTAGAGGAAATAGTTGATTCGGGACTCTTTGAACCGGCTGGTCTCTTCCAGATGGCCCAGTGCCGAGTACTGGAGGTTCTCGTAGTCGATATCGTTGAAGAGATTGATATTGGCATAGAACCCGTCCCGATACCCTTCGGGCTTCCAGCTTTTGAGGAAATTGGTGCTCTCATAGAGCAGTTCGAATCCGTAATGGCTTCTGTTCTCAAGGTCATGTTCCTCAACGAAAGAGTTCTTATCCCGGAAATATCCGGTGCGGATCTGGCCCTGGGACCAGGGACTGTCCACAAAGCGAAACGTCCCGTAAATCCCGTATCCCCGATTGGTTCGGATCGAAGGGTTGAACTCCATATCCATACTGGGAGAGATTGCCCAGAAATAGGGTTGTTCATAGTAGAATCCCTCATCCTTGCCGTACCCAAAATGGGGCATCAGAAGCCCCGAATGACGTTGACGTTCCAGAGAAAATCCCAGATAGGGGGTATAGAGAACGGGGGTTTTCCCTGCATAGAGCTTGACATCATGCAGGCGCATATATTTGGTTTCGGAATCGTAGATCGCCTCGCCGAATTTCACCGACCAGTCCGGATCCTCCATGGAACAGCTCGACAGTACACTGTTGCGCAGTGTGTAGTTTCCATCCTGTTTTTCGGCACTGTCGGCATAGACCCAGATATCGTCCCGATCGGTCTGGTAGAAATCGCTGAAGGTGACATGCTTTTTGTCCACTTCGAAGACCACTTTGTCGGCCAGGACTTTGCTGCCCCGGTTGCTGAGCACCTCCACATGCCCTTCCACAACGATCCGGTCGGCCCGGCGATCGTAGCGGGCCCGGTCCCCGAGAAAAAGTGTTCCGTCATAGGCGAGTACGACGTGCCCTTTGGCATAGACGGTATCTCCCCGGCTCTCGAAACTGTCGGCATAGAGCTCGGCCGAGCCTTCACTGCCGCCCGCCGCCGCTTTGAGGAGGGCGGTGGAGAGCAGAAGCAGAATTCCCAGGACCTTAACAATCATCCGCCACCCTCGTTTCATTTTCGGAAATATTTCTATCGGAAGGAAAGATCGCCGGACATACCGAAGGATGGCGCCGCATCTCTTTCGGATTCATAGGATCTCCCCCTCCCATCCTCACGCCTCCAGAGCCTGATAGGCGATGTCGGTCCGACACTGTTTGCCGGCGAAATGGACCTGACCGACCAGCATGTAGGCCCGGTCACGGGCTTCACGGATCGACTCTCCCAATCCCACACAGACGAGCACCCGCCCTCCGGTGGCGTAGAGTTTGCCATCCTCCCCCCGGCTGACCCCGGCGAAAGAGATATGGCTGTTACGGGCCAGCTCTTCATGGTGGATCTCATCGATGATGATCTCGGCGGGTTCACTGGAGCGATAGGGGTAGTTTTTGCTGGCCATGACGACGCCCACGGCGTAACGGTCATAGAATTCGATGCTCGCCTCGGAGAGTCTGCCCGTTGCCGCTTTGTAGAAAAGCTCACTGGCGGGCGATTTGAGCAGCGGCATCAGCACTTCGCACTCCGGATCACCGAAACGGACGTTGTACTCCAGGATATAAGGCTCACCCTCCACCACCATCACGCCCATGAAGAGCACTCCGGTAAAGGGCATCCCCTCTTTTTCCATCCCCTCCAGCGTGGGACGGATCACCCGCTCGTCCAGTTCCCTATAGATCGACTCGTTGACCAGCGGCGTCGGGGCGTAAGCCCCCATTCCTCCGGTATTGGGCCCCTTGTCTCCATTGAGGAGCCGTTTATGGTCCTGCGCGGCGGGAAGGACCACATAGTCCTTGCCGTCACAGATGGCGAAGACCGAGAGTTCGTAGCCGTCCAGGAACTCCTCCACGACGATCCGACTGCCCGCCTCGCCAAAGGATTCACCGCTGAGCATCCCCTGAGCCGCCTCCCTGGCCTCTTCACGGGAAGGGGCGATAATGACCCCTTTCCCGGCACAGAGACCGTCGGCCTTGACCACGATGGGAGCTTCCAGTGTGTCGATAAATGCCGAAGCCTTCTCGAAAGAGTCCGTTTCGAGATAGCGGGCAGTAGGGATCCCGTGCCTGGCCAGGAAATTCTTCATGAAAATCTTGGACCCCTCCAGCTGTGCCGCCTGTGCCGACGGACCGAAGATCGTCAACCCCTCCTCCTTGAAGATATCCACGATCCCCTCAACCAAAGGGGCTTCCGGGCCCACGATGGTCAGATCGATCCCTTCCTCTTTGGCAAAAGCGGCCAGTTCACGGTGCTCTTTGATCGACAGATTCTCGCCCAGTTCATCTGTCGCGCCGTTGCCCGGGGCAAACCAGATCTTCTCCACTGCCGGGTCACGTTGCAGTGCCAATCCGATGGAATACTCCCGTCCTCCGCTTCCGACCACCAATACCTTCATCCTGCCTCCATTTTCGAGAAATCAGCAATCGGAAATTCCGCGATTTCCCATTTCTCATTTCTCGTCTCAAAAAGAAACCCCCGGGTGGCCGTATTTGCTATGTGTCGGCCCTGATAAGCCAACGGTGGAGGAGTGAAGCGGTCTTCAGGGGACGGCATCTCGCCCGTTGCCGGACTCAGGCGATGTCATCCACACACCGACCGCTTACAGAGTCCTCCAATACTTTATGTGTTGGACCCCATTTGCAAGTAGGCGAACCACCCAGGGTTGTAACGATTATAACCAAAGCGGAGTTAGCCGAAAATAAAAAAAGAGGAGGTGAGGATTAATATCATTTAGTATCATTCAAAGTTTCGGCAAGATGCCTTGCCGCAGCCAGACAGGCGTCAATCGTCGGCTCCGAAGCCACCCTGAATTTTGCCCCGTCGGGAAGGTGTTCCAGCGTCGCCCGACCGATAACCACAGCATGATAATCCGGTCTCCAAGGGAAATTCTCCAGAAAGCAGTGAATGGTCGAGGGAGAGGTAAAGACGATCACCGCTCCCTCAGGTGGTGCCTCCTCCGGGGCATAGTGCCGGCAGGAGGTTTCGTAGATGATCTGTTCCTGCAGCTCGATCCCCGCCTTCGCCAGATAGCCGCGGCTGTCGAAAGAGACCTGCCGGGGACGTAGGTAGAGGATCCGCCGGCTGCGGAACTTCTCGACCAGGTCGCGAGCCAGAGTGGCACCATAGTACTCTTTGGGACGATAAAGAACCGTTCCGCCCAGTTTCCGGATCTGCTTTTCCGTCGCGGGACCGATCGCCACAGTGGGTAGGCGTTTCCAGGAGGGATCGATCCGTTCGGCACTGATGACGGCCTGCTTGGAGGAGAACATCAGGGTATCACAATCCTCCAAATCCAGATGATCGGCGACCAGCGAGAATTCGATCATCGGCAGAGGATGCGTCCCCGACCGGGCAAGGGGGGAGGTGAGATAGATGGGAGGTTTCAATGCTCCGCTCCGCCGCGCTCCTCCGGACAGGCGTATCGGATCTTCCCTTCATAGTAGATCTCATTGAGATGTTCATCGTCGTAGGGATCGAAGTGGGGAGTGATCACCCAGCCTTTGTTGGGTTCCAGAGATGCGATCTTGCATTCGAGATCCTCGGCGATTTTGTGGGCCTCTTCCAGGGTCATCTCCGGCGTCAGGACCAGGTGGAACTCCACAAAATTATGCGTACCGTCGGTTCGGGTTTTGAGCCAGTGGTAGCCGTTGACCTTGGGATGGTTGCCGATGATCTCACCGATTTTGGCGACGATCTCACTGGGAAGCGAACGGTCCAGCAGAATCATGATCCCCTCTTCGATGATCTCATAGGCGGAGTAGATGATATAGAGACCGATTCCCAGACCGAAAAGAGCATCCACCCAGTCCCATCCGGTCAACCAGACCACCAGCAGGGCCGCGACAACGGCACTGTTGCTCAGCAGGTCGGTCTGATAGTGGAGTGCATCGGCCTTGATGACGATATTGTCGGTCGCTTTGGCAATACGCAGCAGATAGCGCACCAGCAGCCAGGTGACCAGGATCGAAAAGAGCATGATCCCCAGTGAGGCCTCCAGGTACTCCGTCCCCTGACGATGCATGATCTTGCTGATTGCTTCGTAGATGATAAAGAGTCCGGAGAGGGTGATGATTGTCCCTTCGATCACTCCGGCGATCGCCTGGACCTTTCCCTTGCCATAAGGGAACATCTCGTTGGGGTGTTCCTCGGCTTTTTTGATAGCGAAAAAGTTGAAGATGGAGACCGCCATATCCAGGATCGAATCGATGGCGGAGGCCAGGACGGCCACCGACCCGCTCATCAGTCCGACAAAAAGCTTGACGAAGGTGAGCAGTGCTGCGGCGGAAGTGGAGACGACAGTCGCCCGGCGCTGGGCAGACATCTCCCCTATTTTATATGAGAGATTAGCCATAAGTTAAGATCTGTCCGATGGTAGGGTTCAGGAACCTACCGGTGTCACCGGTGAACGAGGGGGAACCGTATTTTTACCCTTGACCCCGCCGCCACAGTATCCTGCGGGCTCCTCGCCGGGGAAATAGTGGGCGCAGGCCATGCAGTTGTGGGGGCCTTTGACAAAACGCTCCGACTCCACGACCGAGTAGCCGTCACGGGCACAGGGGTCTTTCATGTAGCTGCGGCTGCAGTCTTCGGCTGCATTGGCCAGGCCCCCCATCGTGAGCAGCAGTCCCGCGATCCCCACTCCATACATTATCCTCTTTTTCATCGCTTCAACCTTCCAATAGAATTGACTGTTTTACCATGATAACACATTTTTATATTTTTTAAGATTAAAAAGAGAAAGAAGAGGAGATTCGCAGGTCGGGTCCACAGGTTCAGAGGGCCCGACTGAGCAGATCCGCCACCCGACGGGCGAAAGCGACCTTGTCTTTTGGCTCCAGTCCTTCGGCCAGTTTGGCACTGTCGAGAAGCACCCAGGCGCTCTCTTCGAGAATTTTTTCGTCCTCGATCGACTGAAGTTTCCTGATCATCTCATGCTCCGGATTGATTTCCAGGATCAGCGGCAGTTCCGGCTCCTCTTGCCCCATCTGTCGGAAGAGATGCCGCATCGAGGCCATCGGATCGCTGCTGTCGGGAACGACACAGCTGGGGCTTTCGCTCAGACGGGTGGTCACTTTCACATCCCGCACCGCCTCTCCGAGAATACTTTTGAGCTTTTCGATCAGAGGGGTGAACGCTTCATTGAACTTCTCCAGCTTCTCTTTGTCCTCCGCTTCGGGAGCCTCTACCGTGGCGATGTCCACCAGCTTCCACCCCTTGTATTCACCGATGGCGGGCGTGACGATCTCGTCGATCTCCCGATCATCCATGATCAGGACTTCGATGTCGGCTTTGCGATAGGCCTCGAGCAGCGGTGAGTTGCGCAGGACATGCTCATCGTCTCCGATCAGATAGAAGATCTCCTGTTTCGTCTCCCCTTCGCGCTCGCCGGCACGGCGCATATAGTCGTCCAG
>JALWZI010000035.1 GCA_027002755.1 Campylobacteraceae bacterium
AGATCCTGGCCGAGGAGTTCGACGTCCAGGTCGAGACCATCAATCCCCTTGACGAACTGGATTATGTCGCCGCCTACGATGCCGAGCCCAACAGCGTCGAAGAGCCCCGCCCTCCGGTCATCACCGTTATGGGACACGTCGACCACGGAAAGACCTCGCTGCTGGACTATATCCGCTCCACCAAAGTAGCCGCCAAAGAGGCGGGAGGGATCACTCAGCACGTCGGTGCCTATCAGGTGGAAAAAGACGGGGAGAAGATCACCTTCATCGACACCCCCGGCCACGCCGCCTTTACCGAGATGCGGGCGAGGGGAGCCCAGGCGACCGATATCGCCGTCATCGTCGTCGCGGCCGATGACGGGGTGATGCCTCAGACCAAAGAGTCCATCGCCCATGCCCAGGCGGCCGGTGTGCCCATCATCATCGCCATCACCAAGATCGACAAGCCCACCGCCAACATCGACAATGTCAAGTCCCAGCTGGCGGAGATCGGCATTCTCCCCGTGGATTGGGGCGGAGAGTACGAGACCGTCGCCGTCTCCTCCCACACCGGCGAGGGGATCGACGAACTGCTGGAGACCATCGTGCTCCAGTCCGAAATGATGGAACTCACCGCCGATCCCACCCGCCGCGCCAAAGCGATCGTCATCGAGAGCTCGGTGGAGAAGGGCTTCGGCCCCGTGGCCAACGTCATCGTCAAGAACGGGACCCTTCACGTGGGGGACAACGTCATCGTCGGGACCACCTACGGCCGGGTGCGGACCCTGATCCTCGACGACGGCAGCCGTGCCAAAGAGATCGGGCCCAGCACTCCTGCCGCCGTGGTGGGACTCCATGACGTGCCCCAGGCCGGCGAGGTGCTGGTGGGTATGGAGAGCGAGAAGGAGGCGAAGGAGCTGGCGGACAAACGCAAAGAGTACGCCCGGGCCAAAGAGCTCTCCAAAAGCACCAAGGTCTCCATCGACGAACTGGGAAGCCTCATCGCCGAAGGGAAGATCAAGAAACTTCCCCTGGTGGTCAAAGCCGATGTCCAGGGATCCCTGGAGGCGATCAAGTCGGCGCTGGCGGATCTGAAGAACGAAGAGGTCAAAGTCGACATCATCCACGGAGGAGTCGGCGGGATCACCGAGAGCGATGTGCTCCTGGCCGACGCCAGCGAGAATGCGCTGATCCTCGGCTTCAATGTCCGCCCCACCGGTGCGGTCAAGAAGAAGGCCGAGGATCTGGGGATCGAAGTCAAGACCTACTCCATCATCTACGACCTGATCGACGACGTCAAAGCGCTGCTGGGAGGTCTGATGAGCCCGGTCGTCACCGAAGAGGTCACCGGCCAGGCCGAAGTACGGGAGACCTTCACCGTGGCCAAGGTCGGGACCATCGCCGGCTGTATGGTCACCGACGGGGTCATCGAGCGAAACGCCGGCGCCCGGCTCATCCGGGACGGTGTGGTGGTCTATACCAGCCGCATCAGCTCCCTCAAGCGCTTCAGCGAGGATGTCAAAGAGGTGCGGGCCGGTTTCGAGTGCGGGATCATGCTGGAGAACTTCAACGACATCAAAGTGGGTGACGTCATCGAGACCTTCAAAGAGGTGGAGGAACAGGCGACGCTATGAACCAGGCAGAGATCAAGCGCAAACGGACCGAATCGGTCCTGCGCGAACTGATCCCCGAAGCCCTGGGGACCCTGGACGACGAGCGGATCAACGCCCTGAACGTCACAGAGGTACTCTGCTCCCGGGGACGTTACGACGCCCGGGTCTTTCTGGATCCTGCCGGGATCGAACCCGAGGAGCAGGAAGAGGTGCTGCGGCGGCTGCGGAAGGTCGCCGGCTATCTCAAGACCTATATCAAAGAGGCAGAGGGGTGGTACAAGGCCCCCAACTTCACCTTCGAGTTCGATGACGAGCTGGAGCGGATCAGCCGAATCGACGAACTCTTCAAAAAGATCGAAAAGGAGATCGGCGATGCCTCTTGAAGATCAGATCGCCAAAATCGTCGCCAGCCACGGCGCGGAGTTCTACGATACCGAGACGGTCAACGAGAACGATCAGACCATCTACCGTGTCTACATCACCAAAGAGGGCGGGGTGGATCTGGACACCTGCGCCGAGATCTCCAACGACCTTTCCCCTCTGCTGGATGTCCATCCCCCCGTCAGCGGCAACTACTTCCTGGAAGTGAGCTCCCCGGGGATCGAACGGCCTCTGAAAAAACCGCGCCATTTCCAAAATGCCGTCGGAGAGCGGGTCAAGCTCAAGATCGCCGGCGGGGAGAAGCTCAAAGGGATCCTCGAGTCAGCCGACGAAGAGGGGATTGTGCTGCGTAACAAAGAGGGGGAGCACCGCTTCAGCTATCCCCAGATCCTCAAAGCCCGCACCTATTTCGACTGGGCCAATCAGAAATAATTTCCATAGCTTCGGATACACCTCTGGACGGCTCCATGGCCGTTTCAGTCCGGATATCGGATTGTATGATCGACAAAGTGAGGTTACGGATTCCGGATACGATCCGGTACAAAGGGGAGGGTACGCTGTCAGGCGGCTTCGTGACGCAGAATTCCTGAAGCCGTTTCCGGTTTTTTCTCTGCAGTGGGCAGAGCCTCTTTCCCGCGGATATCCATGCCGAGACTGGAGAGGCGTATCACGATCTGGTAGAGGGTGACTCCGATGACGATCATGGAGTAGATGAATATCTTTTCAAGTAGTTTCATTTGCTTTCCTTTCTATTTGGTGGAATAGAATTGTCGCAAAAGAGACTTACTCAGTTATTACCGTAGAATTATTTGAATATTAGTTGAGAGAATATTTGGAGTGTTGCCTTCTCATCCACCGAGATAGGCGGCTTGGACGCTCTCATCTTTTCGGAGTGCATCCGAGCCCCCTTCTTGGACGATCCGACCATTCTCCAGAACATAGGCTCTGTCGGAGTGATCGAGGGCCAGATGGGCGTTTTGCTCGACGAGGAAGATTGTGGTCCCCTGCTCCCGAAGTTGCATCAGCGTTTCAAAAATCTCTTCGACGATGACAGGAGCCAGGCCCATGCTGGGCTCGTCGAGCAGGAGCAGTTTCGGGCGGCTCATCAGGGCCCGGCCGACGGCGACCATCTGCTGCTGACCGCCGCTGAGAGTGCCGGCGTAGGCTTTGCGTTTCTCTTTCAGGATCGGGAAACGACGGTAGACCTCTTCCAGGTCTCGGACGATCACCTTTTGATCCTTTCGCGTATAAGCTCCCAGCAGCAGATTGTCCTCGACGGTAAGTGTAGCGAAGAGCCCCCGACCTTCCGGCACCTGGGCGATCCCCGCCTCGACACGCCTGTCGGAGGGAAGGCGGGTGATCTCCTTTCCCAGATATTCGATCCTTCCGCTCCGTGGAGTCACCAGTCCGCTGAGGGTGCGCAGCAATGTGGTCTTCCCCGCTCCGTTGGCGCCGATGAGCGCCACGATCTCTCCCTCCCCGATATGAAGTGAAAGATCACGCAGGGCTTCGATCCTGCCGTAGTTGACGGAGAGGTTTTCCACAATTAAAATCATAGATTTTCCTTGTGGAAAAAATGAGGAATGAGGAATGAGGAATGAGGAATGATTGAGTAACTAGTAACTAGTAACGAGTAACTAGGAATTTTAGTATGCGTTGCTTTACAACGCTTCCTGCTGCGCGGAGGCGGGACTTCAGTCCCGTATGCAGAGCTGAAGCCCTGTCCCCAATGATCAATGATCAATGACCAATGACTTACATCACTGCCGACTGTCGACTGTCGACTGCCGACTAAATTCAAACGACAAAGAGGGGCAAAGCCCCGTTCAAACGACAAACGACTCATCCTTTCCCTCCCAGATAGGCCTCGATCACCTTCGGATCGTTCCGGATCTCCTCCGGGGTCCCTTCGGCCAGTTTTTTGCCGAAATGCATGACGGTGATCCGGTCGGAGAGGTCCATGACCATGCGCATATCGTGTTCGATGAGGATCACGGTCACTTCATCGGCGACGATGGTGCGGATCAGCTCGGCCACTTCGGCGGTCTCCCTGGGGTTGAGCCCTGCGACAGGTTCATCCAGCAGGAGCAGCTCCGGGCCCGTGGCCAGTGCCCGCACGATCTCCAGTTTTTTCAGGATGCCGTAGGAGAGGTTGCGTGCCTCCTGATGGGCGTAGTCGCGGATCCCGATAAGCCCCAGCAGATGCATGGCCCGCTCGGTATAGCGCCTCTCATCCTCCAGGAGCCTTCGTGAACGCAGAAGCGTGGGCCAAAGTCCCTTGCTCAGATAACGGTCGAAGCCGAGCATCACATTCTCCAGCACTGTCATGCCGCCGCAGATCTCCAGATTCTGGAAGGTGCGGCAGATCCCCCGGTAGACCAGCTGATCGGTGGGGGTGTCGGTGATGTCCGCTCCATCGAGCCAGACGCTCCCCCCGTCGCTGCGGTAGACACCGCTGATGGTGTTGACCAGTGTGGTCTTACCCGCTCCGTTGGGGCCGATGACGGCGTGGATGTGCCCTTTGGCCACCCGGAAGCTGATGTCGTCCACCGCCGTCAGGCCTCCGAAGCGTTTGGTGAGGTTGCGGATTTCAAGCATCTTTTTCCTCCCGTTGGGAGGAGTAACTAGTAACTAGTAACGAGTAACTAGTAATTTTTGTATGCGTTGCTATGCAACGCTTTCTTTGGAAGCGGGAATTCATTCCCGCCAAGTTAGTGAATGGTGAATGGTGAATGGTGAATAGTTTCGGTTTGCGTTGCCTGGCAACGCTTCCCATTGAATGGTGGCGGGACTTCAGTCCCGCATGCAGGGCTGAAGCCCTGCCCCCCAATGACGAATGACGAATGACCAATGACTCTTTTCTTGCGACTTGCGACTTGCGACTTGCGACTGCGCCGATGGCGCCACCAATAACCAAACTCATCCCCTTCTCCTCCACCGATCGAACAACGAAACGATCCCCTTCGGCATGAAGATCATCACTCCGATGATGATGGCGCCGTAGATGAGGGTTTGATAATCCTCGAAGGAGGTGAGCAGCTGGGGGAGCAGCGTCAGGATCACCGCACCGATGACGGCACCGTAGAGACGCCCCATGCCGCCCAGGACCACCATGACCACCAGTTCGATGGAGCGGTTGAACCCCGCTTCCTGGGGGGAAATGAACCCTGAGAAAAAGGCGTAGAGACTGCCGGCCAGTGCGGCGACGACCACGGAGATGACGAAGACCAGACTCTTATAGCGGGCCACGTTGACCCCGACGCTGGCCGGGGCGCGTTCCGAGTCGTGAAGACTGCGCAGGATCCGCCCGAGAGGGGACTCGATGAGGTTCTGGGCCAGCCACAGCAGGAACAGCAGGTGCAGGGCCGCCAGGAGATACCACTCCCAGCTCTCGGTGAAGGTGTGGCCGAAGAGGGAAAAGCTCTCCACACTCATGCCGTCGGTCCCGCCGGTGAGCTCCTCTTCGTTGTTGAGGATGATGGAGACAATGATCCCCACCCCCAGGGTCGCCATGGCCAGATAGTGGCCCCGCAGCCGGAGGATCGGCCGGGCGAGCCCGTAGGCCAGGAGTGCCATGATCCCCAGGCTGACGGCGATGGAGAAGAGCGGCGCCAGGCCGTAGCGTCCCGTCAGGATGGCGGCGATGTAGCCGCCCAGCCCGGCGAAGGCTCCGTGGGCCAGGCTGATCTGTCCCGCATAACCCATCAGGAGATTGAGCCCCACGGCGATCATGGCGTTGAAAAGGGCGAGGATGGCGATCTCATAATAGAAATCGTTACTGAGCATCCACGGCACGAGGGCCAGGATCAGGGCGGTCACTCCCAGGGCGGGGCGAAGGTTCCAGCGTCGGACCAGTGCTCTCATACCCGCTGGACCCCCAGATGGCTGAAGAGGCCGCCGGGCCGAAAAAAGAGGATCAGAAGCATAATGACGAAGGCGACAGCGTCTTTGTACTCCGAGGAGAGGTAGCCCGCCACCAGCGCTTCCATGATGCCCAGGATCAATCCCCCCGCGACGGCACCGAAAGGATTGGAGAGCCCGCCGGTGATCGCTGCGGCAAATCCCTTGAGCCCCAGCATGATACCCACTTCGTAGTTCGTGGAGGTGATGGGGGTCAGGAGGATTCCGCCGACCGAGGCGATGGCGGCAGCCAGGGAGAAACTGAGGATCCAGATCTTTTTGAGGCTGATCCCCATGAGCCGGGCGGCATCGGGGTCGAGGGAGACGGCGATCATCGCCTTGCCGGTGCGGGTCCGGCGAAAGAAGAACCAGAGCCCCGCCACGATGAGCACCGAAGCGGCCATCACCAGCAGTGCCTGATAGCTGAGTGTCGCCCCCAGGATCGTCAGATGTCCCTCACCGAGCAGGGGAGGCAGGGTATGAAGTTCCTTGTCGAAAACCACCTCCGCCGCGCCTCGCAGAAAGATGGCGTAGCCCAGGGTGAGGATGATCAGGGATTCCTGGGAGCTGTCCCGGGAGAGGTCGGTGAGCTTCCAGAGCAGTACCCCCAGCAGTGCCGTCAGCCCGATCGCCAGGAGATAGGCGGGCAGATAGGGAACGCCTCCCGCCAGCAGAAAGACCATGATCATCCCCCCGGCCATGACGAACTCCCCCTGGGCGAAGTTGATGATCCCGCTGGCGTTGTAGATGACGGTAAAGCCCATCCCCACCAGGGCATAGACGAAACCGACAGTCAGACCGGTGAGGAGAAAGGCGAAAAGCTCTGTCATTTTTCGCCCCCTGGGGTGAAAAATGAGTGAGGAGTGAGGAGTGAGGAGTGAGGAGCCGAAAGCTTTGCTTTCGAATGGTGAATAGTGAATGGTGAATGGTGAATGGTTTCGGTTTGCGTTGCGACGCAACGCTTCCTGTTATATGGAGGAGGCGGGACTTCAGTCCCGCATGCAGGGCTGAAGCCCTGCCCCCAATGACCAATGGCCAATGACCAATGACTCTTTTCTTGTGAGATGAGGTCTGATGATGCATGTAAGCAATATGACAGACATTTCATCCTCCATCCTCCATTCTCAATTCTCCATTCGCTTGCCGAAGTTATTCGGCAAGCGCCCAGTCGCCATTTTTAATCTGCAGCATCACCAGACCCGATTTGGTGTCCAGTCCCAGATGGTCGGTGGGGCTCATGTTGACCACCCCGTCGATGCCGACGAAATTGTGCAGGCTCTCCAGACCGTCCCGGATGGCGGCGGGTTCGGCACCTTTGCGTTTGACGGCGTCGGCGATGGCGTACAGAGAATCGTAGGCGTGGCCTCCGAAGCTGGAGACAGGGCTTTTGAAGGTCTTTTCATACTCGTTTTTGTAGTCGAGACAGACCTTCTTGACCGGGTTGCTGTCGGGAAGTTTGGAAGCCACCACCACCGGGGGAGAGACTACATAGACCCCTTCGGCGGCCGGACCGGCGATCTCGATATATTTTTTGGAAGCGACACCGTGAGATTCATAGAGAGGAACCTTGAGCCCGAGCTGCTTGAAGTTTTTGGTCACGATGGCAGGCCCCTGACCGAATCCGGGGTTGAGGACCGCCTGGACGCCGGGAGTGTTTTTGATCTTGAGCAGCTGTGCGCTCATGTCGGTATCTTTCTTGCCGTAGGTTTCGTCGGCGAGGATATCGATCCCCATATCCTTGGCAACCATCTTGCACTGTTTGCGCATCGACTTGCCGAAGCCTCCGCTGCCCGAGAGCATGGCGATCTTGGAGATCTGATGGGCTTTCATATGTTCCATGATCTTGCGGCAGGCCATCCGGTCGGTGGCGACGATCTTGAAGACCCACTTTTTGACCGGATCGATGATGGGGACTCCTCCGGCCATGGAGAGCATGGGGATCTTCGATTTCTGGATCAACGGGATGACGGCCATGGTCTCTCCGGTGGTGGAGGGGCCGATGATGGCGGCGACCTTGTCTTTGTAGAGAAGCCGCTTGGCGAAGGTGACCGCCTTCTTGGGATTGGCGCCGGTATCGTAGGCGATCAGCTCCAGCTTATGTCCTGCGACGCCGCCGGCATCATTGATCTTTTGAACGTAGTGCCGGAGTGTTTTTAGCTCCGGATCCCCGATGAACGAGGCCGGCCCGGTGGCGGAGACCAGAGCGCCGATCCGAATCGGCTCCTCTGCCAGAACGGATCCACTCCAGAACAGGACAACAATGGCCAGCATTTTCAGCAACATCGATTTCATCTTTTTCTCCTCCTTGAGCGATGGTGGCTCTATTATAGCCTCCGGCCCCTAAGATTGACGATGATCCGTATCAATCGGCAAAAGAAAAATAGTGAATTTTCTACATTTATACTATGAAAAAATCAATAACAATGGCTCTAGACTAGCAGAATGCTAGAATAGAGTAATGAAGACCTCCAATAATCGGCCACTTTCACTGTATCGCATCCGAAAAATACTTTGGTGCTTCGTCATAGACATCACTGCCACCCAAACCAG